>JAGRAT010000380.1 GCA_020434495.1 Bdellovibrionales bacterium
TCGATGGAACGGAAGTGTGGTGTCAGGGCTTTTCGGAGCCGAATGCTGGAAGTGATCTTGCCGCCATGAGCACCACAGCAAAAAAAGTTGAGGGTGGCTATCTTATTCAAGGACAGAAGATCTGGACGAGCTTTGCACATATAGCTGATTACTGCTTTCTGGTTGCAAGAACCGGTAGCGAAGAGGCGCGCTATAAAAACCTCACCTACTTCCTCGTTTCAATGAAAGAAAAGGGGATAACTGTTCGACCACTTCGCCAAATTACTGGCGATTCAGAGTTTAATGAAGTGTTCTTCGATGAAGTGTTTGTTCCGGAGAACCAAAAGGTTGGAGATGAAGGCGAAGGATGGGATATCGCTATCCGAACGCTGATGTATGAACGGGTAATTCTCACCTTTGCTCGGCAGATTCAATCGGAAAGGGTGCTCCGACAGTTATTACAGAGCAGAAGGGAAGGAGAAACGAAGGAGCTTTCGTCGCTTGTGGTAGATGCCTTTGCAACTCGGGCGCTCGCCTACAAGCACCTTCTCCGTTATGCCGAAGGGAGTGCGCCTGGCCCTGAAGGGTCTTTAAATAAACTTGGATGGTCAGAGTTTTTTCAGCGTCTCGCTTCGTTTGCAGCAAGGAGATCTGGCCCGGAGGGGGCTTTTGAAACCAGTGAGGTTCAACGATATCTTTATTCCCGTGGGCGTACTATCGCAGCAGGGACATCTGAGGTTCAACGTGGAATTATAGCAGATAGGGTTTTGAAACTTCCGCGCGCCTCGATGAGATCGAAATGAGCGAAGCCACGATCAGTGCCTTGGCCGGTCAGCATGCTGAGAGCACACCAGGAATCGATTCTCCCACTCATTCCCTGCGCTCCATCATGGTTCTCGTCGGGATTATCGTGCTCGCCGTTCTCCTTCCTCGGATGCTCTTTATCGAGCTTCGCCCTCTTCATCACGATGAGTCTGTGAACTTTCACTTTGTGCAGGAGACTTTTCGGAAAGGTTATTATCCGTATTCACACCTGAATTATCACGGACCGCTCTATTTCTATATGCTCGTTGGCTTCGTCTCCCTCCTTGGAGATTCCGTCTTAAGCTTTCGAGGGGCCTCGATTCTCTCTGGGGTGTTCGCTTGCCTTCTTCCTGCTCTCCTATTTTGGAAACGATGGAGTGTTCGGGAGATCCTCTGTGTCGTACTGTTTCTCGGTGTCTCGGCTTCAGGGGTGTTTCACTCGCGCTACGCCATACATGAGATTCTTCTCCTCGCTTGTTCGCTTGGAATGGCGTCTCTTGCCTTTCGATTTTTCGATGAAGGAAAACTCCTCTTTGGCGGAGGGGCTGCGCTTTTTGCTGCGCTTTGCTTTGCCACGAAAGAAACAACACTTGTAGTTGGATTCGGCCTGTTTTTGTCATGTTATCTCGTTTTCGGATTTCGAAGTGCTACACGGAAGATTTTTGAGCTCGTCGGGAACGGGAAACGGTGGATATTTCTTAGCGGCTTACTCGTCATCATCATTTTTAGCGGTGGATTGCAGTGGAGCGGGGGAGTTCGCGAGTTTGCCCTTGCATTTGCGCAGTGGATATCTCGAGGGGTTGAAGATCATGGACACTTTAAGCCGTGGCACTACTACCTGAAGGTGTTCTATCAAACAGAGCCAGCACTACTCCCTGCACTGCTCCTTTTTGTTCTTGGGACATTTCGACATGGCAGGGCATTTCTTGGAGCAAACTGGAAGGGAATCACCTTTTTTTCGCTCTTCGGAACGCTTCTCCTTGGGTTGCACTCAGCTATTCCATACAAGATGCCGTGGATCGTGGTGCAGTGGACAGGACCTCTCGCTGTGGCTACCGGGCTTTTCGTTGGGCGACTCCTTGAGCTGTGGAGTACGAGGAGCACGAGTATCGTTGCTCGCGAGTCGTTTCTTCGAGGAATCGGAGCCCTGTTCGGGGTTCTACTCTTGGCTGCTCAACTCGGTTTCGGAGTAGAGTACAATTTTCGAATTCCTTACGGCTCGAAGAATCCTTTCTCCTACGTTCATACAGGACCGGACTTCATCACCGTAATGGAGAGAATCAAGCCACTGCTCAAGAACAATCCAAATGAAAAACTATTAGTAGGTGTCAATGCCTATTGGCCGATTCCGTACTACCTGAGGGATTACGCTTCCCAGCTTGGTTATCAGGTGACTTCCGATATCGGCCCCTTAAGGAAAAGTTACGGCGTTTTCTTAGTGGAGAAGGAGTTCGGAAATGCGATACCGAAAGATAAGTGCCTCGAGTCAAAGTACTATCGGTTGAGTGATGTAGAAGAAACCTACCTAGTAGTTGATAGGTGTAGAATGAAGACTCCTGATGGTGAAAACTCAAACGGTAAGTAGATATCGTCTTCAGGCATGGGACCTGAAAGATTGAGAAGTCCCGGTTTGTTTCGGAGAAAAATATCGAGGGTGCTGTGTAAATGCCTTCATGTTGAATGCGAAGTACCTAGTCTGTCGTTCAAGAAAGGGAGCAACCGAGCGACTGAACCGGAGTTCAGCCGCTCGGGCTCGACCTACTTGTCAGCTAGTGAGAGCGAGCTTCGTTGAAGTTCGCAAGCTAGCTGGTCCGCGTCTGCTGGAAGTTCGCGAACGCCTCGGTGAGGTGGGAGACCGCCTCGGAGAGACCATCGAGATCTTCCTGCGTCGCGAATCCACCGTCCTTCACACCTGCTTCGACCTTCTGCTGGATGGCGGCGACCTTGTCGGACAGCGCGCGCGAGTTCTGACCGAACTGCTCCATGAAGGTACCAGCCTTGGTGTCGAAGTCACGCTTGGCGTCGGCGACGGCGGACTCGAAGGCTTGCTTCGCTTCCGTCGTTCCCGCTTGAACCGCCTGCGCGTACTTGCTCTGCAGATCTTCGACCGTGCTTTCGACCGCGGAGAGGGCGTCGGCGAGTTTCTTCGCGTGTTCCTCCTTGGCGGTGATGAGCTCGGTACGTGTCGCCTCCAGATCGGTGTTGGCCGAGCTGAGCTGATCGAGAGCGTCGTTCAGCTCGGACTTCAGCGTGTTGACCTCGGAGGAGCTGGCCTTGCCGAGGCTACGAACGAACAGGATGATCAAGATGACAGCGATGATGACGCAGACGGTGGGGTTGCTCGCCCAGAATTGGGTGAGCTCATTCAGGGGATCCATTGGATTCCTTGGGTATCGGACCTTGCGATGAGAGGTACTGAGAACGTGTAAAAACCCTGTGTCTTCACACAGCACCTCCCGACACTTGGGCGGCCGTCTATGCCGATAAAGTGTCGAGAAGATTTATTCCTTCTACGCAAATGCAAAATGTACTAACCGCGGGCATAGCCCACGGATAAGTATGGGGGAACAGTGGCGTTAATCAAATGAACTCGTCCAAGAAATCGTCTCTTTAAGGATTAAGTAAGTCCACGGAATCTTTCGATTTCGTGCTATCCCGAACTTTCGGATTTGAAGGGGTTTATACGGGCAGTTTTTCAAAGCTCTTTATTATCTTAGCAACTTTTCTCTCGCTACAATTGAGACTTAGGTTCGGTTTTACCCACACAACTTCAT
>JAGRAT010000381.1 GCA_020434495.1 Bdellovibrionales bacterium
CTCTCCTGGATTCTTGGTGAATCGCGTTCTCCTTCCATATCTTATTGAAGCATGTCTGTTGTTGGATGAGGGAACAGAGAAAGAAGTTATTGATGCCGCCGCTAAAAAGTTTGGCATGCCAATGGGTCCGATAGAACTGCTCGACCAGATCGGACTAGATGTCGGCCTTGAAGTAGCAGAAATGCTTCGCCAAAACCTTCAAGCAACTATAGCGCCTCTTCCCGATCAGGTTGCGGAGCTTGTAGAACAAGAAAAGCTTGGTAAGAAGAAAGGTGAAGGGTTTTACAAGTGGGAGGATGGTAAGCCGAAGAAGAGCAATAGTGTGGATACAAGTAATGTAACGGAAGAGCTTATCGATCAACTCATTCTTCCGCTGCTCAATGCTTGCGCTGAGTGTTATAGAACCGAAGTGATTACTGACCTTGAAAAGCTTGATGGAGCTATCATTTTCGCAACTGGCTTTGCGCCTTTTCGAGGTGGTCCTATGAAGTACGCTGAAGATCGAGGGAAGAGTGAAGTGAAAGGCCGCTTGCAGGAATTTGCATCGAATTATGGAGAGCGATTCACCCCCGATCCTTATTGGGGCCAATGAATGGTAGAATCTTGTTCACATTCTTTTGATCAGTTCGCGATGATAAAATGAAACGCAGAGGTACGCTGAGTAACGCAGAGAAGGTTTCTTCATCGATCCTCTGCGTTACTCTTCGTTTAGATCGAAACCACTTCGCTCACTGCCTAAAAAATTGGACGCTAGCTAAAAGTAATGATTGAACAATTCCAACAACCAGAAGCAATTGCCGACGCAATCATCGAAAGGGTGGGGAGAGAGATAATCCTTGCGCTTCCTCTCGGTCTTGGAAAGGCGGTTCATATTGTCAATGCACTTGTTGAAAGAGCTCAAGCCGACTCTACCATTGATCTACAAATATTCACTGCTCTCACCTTGCAGTATCCGCAAACGAACAGTGCATTGAAGCGCCGCTTTCTGGGGCCTGCAAAAGAAAGACTCTTTGGAAAATATCCGGAGATTTTATACGCTCGGCTTCTACGGGAAGCAGAGCTTCCAGACAATATACGGGTAAACGAATTTTTCCTGTTTGCTGGACAGTGGCTAAACACTCCTCAAGTTCAACAGAGCTATATCCCAGCAAACTATACTCATGCCCTCCGCTACATTCTCGATACAAAGTTCAATGTCCTCGCTCAACTCGTTGCCGAGGAAGAGGATCTCTTTAGCCTGAGTGGCAATACGGATATCTCCTTTGATCTCCTCAAAGCGCGGACCGAAGGAGATGCGAACTTTGTTTTTGCTGCGCAGGTAAACAGCGAACTTCCTTTCATGGAGGGTGAAGCTCTTGTTAGTGCATCTGAAGTAGATTTTGTTCTTAAGAGCTCTGAGACAGACTTTGAGCTCTATAGTGCTCCGAAAAGACCAGTGAGTTTGGCTGATCAGGCAATCGGCTTACATTCAGCGCGTCTTATCCCCGATGGTGGGACTATTCAGATCGGTATTGGTTCCATTGGCGACGCAGTAACGAATGCCCTCATACTTCGGCACTCAAAGACCTCAGAGTACCGAGAGCTGGTTCGAACATTTCCAAGTCAAATGAATGAAATTGAGCTTCACGATGCACCATTTGAGCAGGGTCTCTACGGAGTAAGTGAGATGTTTGTGGATGGATTCTTGCATCTTGCAAAGGCGGGAATTCTAAAGCGGGAAGTGGGAGGAGCAATTCTTCATGGAGCGTTTTTTGTGGATTGTAGGGATTTTTATCGCACTCTTCGTAACATGCCAAAAGAGGAGCGGAGACGCTTTCAGATGAAACCTGTTAGCTTTACGAACGAGCTTTACAGAAATGAGGCCCAGAAAAGAAAAGCTCGCGTCAACGCGCGGTTCATAAATAGCGCCATGATGGCAACGGCTCGTGGAGCAATAATCTCAGATGCTTTAGGAGATGGACGAGTCGTAAGTGGGGTAGGAGGGCAGTATAACTTTGTTGCACAAGCCTTTGCTCTAGATGGAGCTCGCTCAATCATTACCTTGAACGCTACTCGAAAGTCTCGCGGCAAAACCGCATCAAATATCGTGTGGTCATACGATCACACGACTATCCCCTGGCATTTGCGGGATATTGTTGTAACAGAGTACGGCATCGCGGACCTTCGAGGGCAATCGGAGAGTGAAGCGATAAAGCGGATGCTCTTCGTCAGTGATTATCAGTTTCAAGGCGAGTTGCTCGAAAAAGCAAAAGCGGCTGGGAAGGTGAAGAAGGATTGGAACATTCCCAATGCGTTTCGGAACAACACAGCCAAGCATCTGGAGACTGCGCTTCAATCGTCCAGAAAGAAGGGACTGCTCCCGGCGTTTCCTTTTGGAACTGACTTTACTGACACCGAACAGCGTCTGATCCCAGCCCTACAAGTGTTAAAACATCGCTCGCGGTCAACGGGCGGAACTCTCGCGCTTCTCGTGAAAGGTATTCGTGCAACACAACTCACTACCCCAGAAGAAGCTTGCCTCGAAAGACTTGAGTTGAAGCAGCCGAAGGGCATAAAAGAGTACTTTTATCAGAAGCTCTTAAGAGGTGGGCTTTTGGAGACTAGAGAGTAATGACACATAGTCGGAGCTCCCATGATGCAGATCATTCCGAATTCCTTCTCCAGGGATAGCATGATGAGAAGGAGAAATTATGAATCTTTCTATCTTACATAAACTTACAACTGTGCTTGTAATCTGCACACTTGTGCTCTTCGCTTATCCCAAGCCTCTCCCTGCAGCCCCGAACGTCTTAGAGACAAAAAAGGATGTACGCACCGCTCTCGATCGCGAACGCGTTACCTTGTCAGGAATCGTAAAACAAACTGCCAAGAATAAGATTAAACTCGACTACGGTACGGGGGATATCACTGTCGAGGTCGATGATTGGGACAGGTATGACGAAGCCTATTTTATCACCAAGGGAGAAGAAGTAACTGTTACCGGGAGAATCGATAGTGGCTTCTACGAGGAAAAGACTATAGAAGCAAGTGAGATCTATCTGCCTGAGAGGCAGCTTTATCTTTTTGCGAGTTCCATGGATGAAGAAGGAGATGTCTTTCCTTTCGGAAATGTTCTTCCAAACCCTCTCAATCGATTAGAGGAAGGTTCGTGGGTAACCCTGACTGGCAAGGTTGTCGAGATCAAGGATGACACGTCGGCAGTGGTTCAAACTGGTTTACGGAGGATAACGGTTGAATTGCAGCTGCTACCCGATAACCCGCTCGACGATAAAGGATATCAAAAAATCAAGGTCGGGGACCGCGTAACCGTATCGGGTAAGATTGATGATAATTTCTTCAAGAACAAGGAGCTAGTCGCGACATCTCTTGTGTCCTTAAAGACACGAAGTGAGGAATCATAGAACACCTGATTGGGTGAAATTCTCGCGAGAGGCAGGAGAGTCAAAGCTCATGAATATCCTAGCAGTCAATTGTGGAAGTGGCTCGGTAACTCTTGCGTTTGTTCACTGCGAGACAGAGGAGACTATCGTTACACTTCGGGCTGAGAAACC
>JAGRAT010000382.1 GCA_020434495.1 Bdellovibrionales bacterium
GGACATGACAACCCTGGAAGATTACTCTGTACTGGCCAAGCTACAAGAGTCGGATGAGTCGTAGCGAGATCTCTTCTTAGTCATCGCGGATAAGACCCCTCATCGCCTGCAGCAAAGACCTTCCATCTGAGCGGACTGAGCCTTCAAGTAACTCAAGCGATCTTCTCGCCATCTCAAACGGAGTCTCTCCCTGAAGAGTTCTAGCAATTTGATACCACCGCTCTACCTCCTGAGCACTCAACGACTCGACATACCGACCAGCCAATGTTTGCTGCTCGAAAGAAGCACCAGAATGATGCATCGCCGTTCGCAAACAGAGCATGAGAAGAGAACTCGTAAGACCGATAAGATGATGTCCTTCCAAATCTTCAAGAGCCTGTGAGTCTGACCAATCTCGGAAGTTCTCCCAGGAAGCCCTGTTGAATCGCTCTATCCCTTCTAACTGAGCATAAGCAAGGGTGCTCTCGTTACGATCAAAGAAATAATCCTGCACGCGATCATTGTGACCAAGTCCACGAAAAATGACATGGTGAGTGCCTGGGGAAAGCCGCCCCCTCGCATCCAGAACTTGAGTCACCAAGGCTTCATCACGGAGACTATACGACTTTTCTCCTGCACATGCAGAGCGGTGAATGAGGCGGAGCGCCTCCCGCGGCTCTCCGAAGAAGATCTCGCCAATAGCGAGATTGCGAAGACTCTCCTTTTGTAAATGCGCGATATACGAGTCCAACGGAGGATCCTCTAAAAGCAGTGTAAAATCCGAAAACTCTCTCGAAAGCCGAGAGAATAGCTCGTTCTTGCGCTTTATATATTCGAGACTCTCTGGCAAAGAAATCATCTGTGGATTGGGATGAGCGTCCGGATACTCCATCCGCCCTTCAAGAATCCGCGCGATCATCTCTGCTCGTTCTGGACATTGTCCTTGAATGTGCCGCACTGTCGCTTCAAAAAGCTCCATCTCCCCGCGAGAAAGCGATTCAGAGGTAAACACTTTTGGCCACTCAACTGTCGATCTCCTTCCAGCAAGGACATATTGAGTTGGCAACTGATATACTGACAGCGGACAACCGAACGGTGTCGCCTCTTCGGCCCAAATGACCAACGGGCTCTCACGAGGGATATCCCTAAGGTGTTCAGTAACAACCTCCTCTATCCACTCTATATCACTCCGAAAGGCGTGATTAGCCGAAATGAGCCGAATAGTTGGTCGCTCTGGACCAAGGAGCTCCGATCCGTCAGATAACAGATCTCGATTTCGACCATCATCGGGTGTAGCAGCAGTCATAATTCGAACATTTAATAGTAGTCTTTAGTAGAAACGTTCATTTTGGACAGTACTCACGGGGCTCGCTCTAATCAATTTTTGCTTCTTTGCGAACCTCCAATCGCAAACAGTTTGGGCAATTTTTTGCTTAAGATTTCAGGACTTACTACCTTTTGCAGTGGGGACAAAAGA
Organism: Bdellovibrionales bacterium; assembly: GCA_020434495.1. GTDB lineage: Bacteria > Bdellovibrionota_C > UBA2361 > UBA2361 > RFPC01 > RFPC01. The sequence goes on from JAGRAT010000382.1 coordinate 1,457, forward strand.
GGTGGTCAACTATGGGGAACTTCAATAACCAGATCCAAGGTTCGAGACCGAATTGTTCCGATATGGAAGATCTCGTTCCTCCATCAAGAGCAAAGCTTGGCGCCGCACTGCTCCTGGCATTAGCTGCCGGCTGCAGCGATCCTTCGGACAAGGCCGCTCAGGCACTGCAACCAGAAATTGACCGATTTGCCGCAGATTACATTCCAAACGGCACGATTCGAGATCAAGCTGCCTTGAATCAGCTTTTTCTCGCGCAAGAACATGTCCGCTTTCTCCGAAGCGGCGGAGAAACCATTCCTTCTTTGCAGGAGTTCAAGTCATCAATTTGGGAGCCATTTGTTAAAGAAGTTCTTAAATGCTACGGAGAAGAACAGAGCGAGCACCCAGATCAGAAAGATCCTCTTATCAACTTAAAAGAAGCTCTTCATCGAACAATTGCAACACGAACAGGTAGAGAAGCCACATACAACAGAGATTTCAACTCCATGATCGATCCTGTGGTAGACCCTCTGGGACGGCTGCAATGCCGCAGTGCAAGGACACTTCTCCTCTGGCTTGCACGAGAACATATTGAAGAAGCTTTAACGCAAGAAGGATCAAAGCTTGTTGTTATCGCCACTGATACTCATACACAACTTGGAAAGATTTCCGCTGATGGATCCCTGCGAGGCTACGAAGGCACAGCGACGGGCGCCGGTACGGTAGAATATGGAACATTTGAGCAGATCAAAGACAGTGGACTTCCCATTCGAGTCCTTGCCGCCGACCACGTTATGGCGCAGGCGATTCTCGACCGGAGGCTCCATCCCGAGCTCACTGTACTCCTCGATACGGTTCAAGAGCACTTCGGAGGCTCTGCTCAGGGTGCCTCGTCTAACAGCAGAGAGACTGGTGAGCGGTGGGGCTTTAGCTCTGGAAAGAGCGTTCCTGAGGGAGATATCCCGATGGATCGAAGAGAAATGCTCACCCCCACCATGGTCGGAAACGGACCCCGAATTCCGAGCACCTATGCTGTGGTAGAAACTGAAGCTCAACTTCTTTCTCGGCTGAGTCCTCAGGAGCGCGTGCAGGTAGCCGCCTTCCTCGGTCATATGGACTATTTCGATGATGCTTGGGAGAGACATCTTCTGGTCATCAATAATGATCAGCTCAGTAATTCTCAAAAAGAGGGAGAGCTAAGAGACATCCTGAATGAAATCCGATCCTACTGGAGAGAGAACGGATTAGGAGAGGAACAATCACAAGCTGTAAGCGTCCTACGAAATCACGGACTCGAGTTTCAAAGAAGCCCTGCGATAACACACGATTTCATTCTTCAGAACTGGAAACTCATCTCTCGTAGAGCCCAGGAAGGGCGGTAGCAGATTACCAACTACCAACGAACTAATAGCGAACCGTAGCTTATCCCACTTCCAACTGCGGTCAGCAGTACTAAATCTCCTCGTTTCAGCGCGCCAGCTCGATCATAGTGAGCTAGCGTAATCGGAATAGAGGCCGCAGAGGTATTTCCAACAGAATCAATGGTGGTTGCTATCTTGCTCTTATCTTCGAGCCCAATAGCCTGAGAGACCATATCGATCATTCGAATATTCGATTGATGCGGCACGAAGAGGGCGACATCATCGATAGAAAGGCCCGCCTCATTCAACACCGCAAAGACTGATTCAGTCATAAGCTGTACACCAGCCTTAAATACGGATTTTCCTTTCATCTGGAGGTATGGACCTCGCTCTCGCCTTTCATCTAACGGCGATGAAACATTTTGATCTGATTCTCTATCCTGCTCTTCACAGGTGATGAGCTGCGCTCCCTCGGAGTAGGTCTTTAGGTAACTGGCAAGAATAACGGGGTCGGCTTCGGGACCACTCGACTCAAGAATACAAGCGCCAGCACCATCCCCAAAAAGAACCGCTGTATTTCTGTCGTTCCAGTCAATCATCCGAGACAAAGTATCAGCACCAACGACGAGCGCCTTTCGAGCACCAAGTGATTTCATCAAGGCTTCAGCGGTAGCGAGGCTAAAGATAAACCCCGAGCAAGCAGCCTGGATGTCAAACGCCATAACCTCATTGAGCCCAAGCTTTTCGGCG
>JAGRAT010000383.1 GCA_020434495.1 Bdellovibrionales bacterium
CACAGTGGAAGATAGAGGAGAGAGGCCTCCCGTTGGAGTGGCTTTTCGGCAAGAGTACGCAGTAGTAGTTGATACGACCACCGGGAAGCGAGTAGGAAAAATTGAGTACCTAAATCCAGGCGAGATCTATGTTGAGAGTTCAGACCGAGAGTTTGATAACATCGAACCCAAATTGAGAGACGCTCTTTCTGATCTCGAGCCGGTTCACTCCCCACGGCGCGGTGTGACCTACGAAGTTGGAAAACTTCAGTTCGTTTCTACCGTCGATACGGAGCTTGAAATTCGTTGCTATACAGGTAGAAACACCACTCCCGCTATATACATCACAAAAGAAGCTGAAGATGCGTTGGCAGGAAAGATCAAGTTCGTTGATCCGAATGTGATGGAAATTGCTGCTTGTGACGTAACTCCGAAGTTGGAGCCATACCGCATACCAGGAAGTTATTTGTTGAGCTTGGAATCGGGAGGGTCTCTAGAAGAACCAAAGCGATTTGAATTAGCAAAGGACTTTCAGCTTGACCACCATGATTTGTACTATCTTGAGCCTATATCTCAACCTCAGATGGAGAGGTTGATGTGCTATGAGCTATCGCAGAAGGGGCTATCTCCAGAAATAGGCGCTGGAGCTCGAGCGTTCACTTTCGAATTGTCTGATAGTGATATCACAGAAATCTCCTCTAAAATGCTAGATATGCCGTATGCAGAACGTGGAGGGGTGTTCGCGTCGTTTGACCGTTATCGTTTTCTCGGGCCAACGCTTGTGGTTAATCGTCAACTCTTGGATTTGGCGATTGAAAAGGTAACTACCCCATTTGATGAATTTGGAAGCGAGCTTGGAATTGACGCCCGTAGTGCGGGTGGGATGAAGCGGATAGAAACTGAGAGCTTCAAAGGTGATAACAGTACTCGATTTCAGGTGCTGAGAGATAAGGCAGATAAAAGATTTGTCGAGCAACTCACCCGATTGGTTCCGTTCCTCAACCGAGAAGATGATAAGTAGGTTGGTTTTCGCCTTCTTAACTTGTTGATTTCTGACAGATTCATAGCGACAAGCTACCAGCAATAAATCTGGGCCGTTGTGAGAATTCAGATGGTATGATGCTTCAGTGAAAGCATCCTCCCTTCGCCATTGCGAATTGGCTGGATATGATTGTCGGCACAAGTCCTCATGAAGAACTTCCTTCGTTACCTTATTCTCTTCTCTATCCCGTTAGTAATACTCGCCATTGCCACACTTACCTATACTGCTCGTCTCGACAAACAACGGGTCCTAAGGTTTATCCAGCAATCACTCCAGACCGAAACTCATATATATCGGCAGATTGTTGAAGGGTTCTTGGACCAACGAAAAGCCCAAGTGAAGTTAATGGCGAGTGCCATTGAGCAGATGGAGGGTTCTGAAGAGGAAGTGCACGAATTCTTAAGGAACAGAGCCAAAGAGTACTCTCAAGCATTCGAGGCGCTGTATCTTAATGACGTTCATGGGAATGTTGTTGGGACTGACGGGAGCCATTTCAACGTCGCTGACAGGCCATACTTTTCGAAAGTTCAGGAAGGAAAAACGGTCGTAACCGAGCCCATAGTAAGTCGGGCCTCCGGAGAGAAGATCTTACTTATTCTCGTACCCCTGTTAAATAGTGCTGGAGAGGTAAAAGGAGCGCTAGGGGCCACCATACTGCTCCCTTGGTTGCAATCCAAACTCTCGAATGCCAACCAATCCCCTGGAGGAATTCTTCTCCTTCTTGATAAGAACGGAAATGTCATCACCTCTTCAGACGCTGAGGCACAGGAGATAGATTTTGAGGCAATTTTAGAAAGTCATATTGGTTCATCGGAGCTCGTTGATTTTGACAAGATGAATGTCCGCTATGTCGGTACCGTTGACTCAATTAAAACAGTTGGATGGCAGATTCTCTTCTGTAAGCCGATAGAGAGTGTGGTGGCAGGTTTTCCTCAGTATCAGTTTTTCAGTCTTGAACTCATCCTCTTCTTTTCGGTAGTGCTCATTGGACTTGCGGGCTGGCTGGGGACAAGAGAGATCGCCGATAAGCAGTTTCGACTACAAGCTACCATCGATGCCTCGGAAGATGGAATTTGGGAGTATGACTTGGATTCTGGAGAGATCCTTTGGTCCGAGAGCCTGTATCGGATTCTCGGCTACGAGCCTGGCGAGGTCCACCTTGATTTTCATCGTGTTCTAGAACTCACCCATCCAGAAGATCGCCAGCGACATAAGGAAGCGGTCATAGATCACCAACGTCACGGCGGACAGTTTCAAATACAGCTCCGCTTGTTGCATAGAGATGGCCATTTCATTTGGCTAGATGCGCATGGCAAAACGATTCGTTCGAGAAGCGGAAGGGCCCTCTTTCTCGGGTCAGTGAGAGATATTACCGCGATAAAGGAGATGCAAGATCGCTTGCGGGAATCTAAGGAGGCTGCAGAACGATCAAATTCGGCGAAAACTATGTTTTTAGCACGGGTGAGCCATGAGTTGAGAACGCCACTTCATGGAATATGTGGTCTTTCAGAGCAATTGCTGGATTCAGAAGAGCTTTCCAGTGGGGCTTTAGATAAAGTGGAGGCAATATCTCATTCATCTGGGCTGTTGCTGAACTTAGTAAATGACCTGCTTGATGCTGCTGGATTGGAGCAGGGCAATTTCGGGCTGAAAAATTCGCCCTTTCAGTTAAAGCAGGTTTTTGAAGAAGTTCTCAGTGTTCACCGGGCCTCCATTAGCGAATATCCAGTGGAGATAACCGCGGATCTGAACCCTTCTCTCGATATTGGAGTCAGGGGGGATAGAAGTCGACTAGCGCAAATTCTTTATAACCTTTTGGAGAATGCCAAGAAGTTTACACCACCTAGCGGATTGGTGGTATTGAGTGCCCATCTTGAAAAAGAGAAGGATAGGAACGTTCTTCTAACATGTTCTGTGCAAGATAACGGACCAGGAATGAGCCCTGAAGTGCTCAAGCACATTTTCTCTCCCTTTTACCAAGATGAAGCTGGTGCCAAAAAAGGTGGAGTCGGATTGGGACTTTCCATCGTCAAGCAGCTAATCACTCTGATGAATGGCGAAATTGTTGTGGATTCAACCCCTGGAGTTGGAAGCACCTTTACATTTCGAGTTTCGCTTAAGAGGGCCCATCATTTAGTAGTGATTGATGGGAATCGAAGAAGCGCTCCAGTAAACAACGGAGCACCGCTTTCCGTATTGGTAGCCGAGGATAACGCGATAAATCAGAAGATCGTAAAGAGCATGTTTGAAACACGAGGACATCGAGTTTTTCTCGTAGAGAATGGAGAGCAGGCTGTTCGAGCCTTTTCTGAGCATCGCTATGACTTGGTCATCATGGATCTTATGATGCCCGTAATGGATGGCATCACCGCTGCCCGACTCATCCGTAAACGAGAGATCGAAGCGCGGCTCAGGAAGACTCCAATCATCGCTGCAACTGCTCACGCTTATTCGGAGCAACATGATGAGTGCTTAAAGGCTGGCATAGATGCGGTGGTGACGAA
>JAGRAT010000384.1 GCA_020434495.1 Bdellovibrionales bacterium
ATTGCCGACCGTCTTTTTCTCAAGCATTTCGATAACATCAATTGTATGGCGAGCAGCTTCTCGATTCTTCGGGATATTCACCCCTGGAGGCGAAGGCATCTCTCCAAGTTGCACCATTGCTTGGGTGGCAAGAGACAAGACAAACGAACTGTAATCAATCCCTTCATCCTCTCCACCGTCTTGGACTCTGCCAACACTTTCGGCACCCTCTGCGTCATCATTCATCACGAACTCGGATCGCTCGGATGTACTTTGCTGTTGCTCTACAGGACGACCCGCAGATTGGCTCTCTTGCGGATTCAAATCTGCGACACCACTGCCCTTGAGATTTCCGGATTCATCGAACCGACGGCGATCCTTTATTTTAAAACTTCCTTCCTCTTCCTCAGTCATAAGCGCCTCCAGACGGCAGAGATCCTCCCATACTGCTTGTAAACCTTCAAGATCACAGCCTACGTATAAGCCCCTCTACCGAATAACCGCCATATCCAGTAAGCTCGGGCGCTGATGGCGAATACCGATCGAATCATTGCAGAGCGTACAAGAGATGCCGAGCTGATCGTGCTTGGCTGTGGCACTTCTACCGGTGTTCCAATTCCAGGATGTGACTGCGCTGTCTGTACTTCACAGGACCCAAAGAACACCCGGCTGAGGACCTCTGCGTACATCACGTTTCCGAACGGAGAAGCCCTACTTGTCGATGCAAGCCCGGATCTCAGGGCGCAATCGCTGGCGAATCATATCCGTCACGTTGATGGGGTGTTCTATACCCACGCCCATGCCGACCACATTCTTGGTACAGACGATTTGCGGGTCTTCAACTTTCGAAGATCTGGACCGATCCCCTGTTATGGAAGCACAGTAACTACCGACCTACTGAAGAAGTTTTTTGGATATATTTTTGAGCCTGATCCGTCCTACGAGGGTGGAGCACTGGCAAACTTATCGATTCACCCTTTACGGGGTAGCGCCTCGTTTCAGTTTGCGGGAACTGCCATTCATCCGATAGAGCTCTACCATGGAAGCCTTCCCGTCCTTGGCCTTCGAATTGGAGAGTTGGCATACGCCACTGACTGCAACTGCATTCCAGAGAGTTCGTTGGACCTCATGCGGGGTGTAAAGGTGCTTTTTCTCGATGGACTGCGGTACGAACATCATCCCACTCACTTTACAATCGATCAGGCCGTGGCCATTGCACAGCAGATCGGTGCCGAAAAAACCTACCTCATTCACATGACTCACAACATCGACTATCACGAAGTGAACAAGAAGCTACCAAAAGGTGTAGAGCTTGCGTTCGATGGCCTGCGCGTTCAATTTTCTGTGTAATAGTTTCTGTGCAATAGCTTATGTGCGATAGCTGGGAAGTACACACGATAGTGGGAAGCAATAGTGGTAAGCGCTATCGCTCGATAAAGCTGCCGCTGCAATAAAACAGGGCTACAGCAATTAAAGAACTACAGCAATAAAGGAACTACAGCAATAAAGGAACTACAGCGCCTACTACTTTGCAGTTTAAGCAGCTACTGAGTAACCGCAACTCTTGGGGTAGACCCCTCGAAAAGGCCTGAGATCTCTCCCATGATCTTATCTTGCGAACGAGAGCGAGCAATCGCGATCTCAGAAGCAAGCAAAGACTTCGCATTTTCAAGCATCTGCTTTTCACCAAAAGAGAGCTCTTTGTTGATACTCAAAACAGAGAGGTCTCGAATTACCTCAGCGATTTCAAATACAGATCCAGTGTTAATTTTTTGCGAGTATTCACGATAGCGGCGGTTCCAAGTCTGTGTGCCGATCTTTGCTTTACGATCTTTAAGAATTGAAAAAACTTGATCGATGGTCTTTTTATCGACGACCTTACGTAGCCCAACAGTCTCTGCCTGAGCCAGTGGGACCATTGCTCTCATATCGTTGTTTTTTGATGCATTACTAGAAATAAACTCTATCTGATAGAAGTGTTGGCTCGTTCCCGCAATTTGCTTCTCCTCAATGTCCGCTATGACTCCAACACCGTGCTTTGGATATACAACCTTATCACCTTTTTTAAATTTTCGGCCTTTCAAGTTGCTTCCCTCCGAGAATGGGCCCCACTGCGTATAAAAATCGTACAAGCAGCAGTAGGACACGATTAGTTCTTGATGTACCTAAGATATGACGTCGATAGCCTTCAAACCTACGGTCCGCACAAGTTACCCGTCTCCGAAAACCTCTCTCCCGACAACAGAACAAACAAAGCCGACAACGGCTTGAAGTTGAGCTGCTATAGTGGACAGTAAAAATTGGCAAAAAACTGAGATACTTGAGAACAGATGGGACAAGACTGTTTCGACATAACAAGATGAGTATACCAAGTCTTACGCAAGAACTCAAAGATTCCTGCGCGCATTGCTCCATTTAAAGCTGAAAACACAACAATTTAACTCTCTACGTTCAACAATTGTAAAAGTGCTGAATTCCCCTTTGCTTCGTTTATCGAAGTTAGCCCTTGACTTTTACAAAATCGAGTTGCTTCACGGAGGAGATAAGATGGCCATCCTGGCCCCTCATAAATGAAAGCGGTGTACACCTGCACAAGCCGAGCACCTTCCACGATCAAGGTGAGAAACTCTTCCCATGTGGAAACTCCACCAACTGCAATAATAGGAATTTCTCCTCGCGTTAACGTAACAAGCTGACGAATTCGTGAACGCGTTCGATGAAAAAGTGGGCAGCCTGAAAGCCCGCCAGCCTCTTCAATGGTACTTTTCAATCCATCGCGAGAAAGTGTTGTATTGCTGGCGACTATTCCATCTACGCGATGCTCCATCAGCGCTGGAACAATATCCTCAACCTCTTCATCAGTGAGATCTGGAGAGAGCTTGACGAGTATTGGCACATTCTTCTTGGAGCTTTCACGAACTACCGTGACGATAGCAGCTAGAGATTCCCGTGTCTGAAGGCTTCGAAGACCCGGAGTATTCGGTGATGATACGTTAACGGTTAGCCAATTCACGAGGAGCGAGAGCTCCCGAGCAAGTTTCGCGTAATCCTCTGTAGCGCTCTCAAGAGGTGTATCTTTATTCTTTCCGATATTGGCCGCCACTCGAATAGAAAGACTCCTGTTGCTGAGCGCTTCCAGCCGACGCTTCGCGCTCTTCAGCCCGTCAGAGGGGAAACCCATACGATTAATGAGCGCACGGTCCGCAGGAAGTCGGAAAATTCGTGGCCGAGGATTACCAACTTGTTGCTCGGGGGTGATAGTTCCCACTTCAACATGCCCAAAGCCAAGCGCAGAGAGCAGAGGGACCATCTCCACCTGCTTATCGAAGCCAGCCGCGAGCCCCAACGGATTTTCGAGTTCACACCCAAAAGCTGAGCAGTGGAGAAAAGGATCCCGGAAGGCGACCACCTGTTCAAGCAGCCTATCAGCGCTAAGAGCTTGGGCGCACTTGGCTACTTTTATAGCGACATGGTGCACACTCTCCGAATCAAAAGAGAACAAGAGCGGCCGAAGGAGCTTA
>JAGRAT010000385.1 GCA_020434495.1 Bdellovibrionales bacterium
TCTCAGCGAGTTCGTCCCGTCGCTTTTTGTGGGTGACTTGGATATCCCAAAACCAAAGGAGAGGAAGTAGCACGAGGAGAAAAAGCGATGAGGCCCTGGTCACGCCGTGAAGGCTGCGCCATCCGGCATTTGCCGTTTTCAATACTTTGGCCTCGGTAACAAAAATGGTTTCGCAGGCCCCGTTTCCTGTATCCGTTCTTACGAGACTGGATTTCCGAGCGAAATCTGGACTGGCCTGATAGGCGTAGTTCACTAACCACCCGCGGAGCTGCACCTGATCGCCAATCCGAACACCGTTGATCAGCTCTCGGATCTTGTCATCCTTCGTTAGCAGATGATTATTGGAAAGCTCATCGGGGAAAAATCGCCCTTCGGCATTGGGGGTGTCGGCTCGGGTCCAACAGGTCCACGGTTCACTCCAAAAGGTCATCTGATCTAACAGGTCTTTCTTTGCGTTCTGTCCCCAGACGACACAGAGATCTTTAAAGTCCACCGAACTGCTCGTGTGGTAAGCATCAGCAATCGAGGAGATATTGTTATGAGAAACCACAAGACCAGAGATCTCATAATCCTGCACGGGCTCCACGTAGTATCCAGTCCCGCGGTACTCAAAGAGAAACGGCTTGGCATCGGTGTCCGTTTGAAAGGGCGCCTCTTTCAGAGCTGGATGAATGTTCGAGGTCTCAGGAAATCGCTCTATAAACTGTAACGAGAGCGCATAAAGCGCCCCACTTCCAAGAAGAGTACCAAAGAGGGAGCGAATCAGCTTTTTCACAACGTGCTCTCAAATCCTGAAAGTTGATCGGAAGCTTCGCTCTCTTCGGCACCAAGTCCGTAATCTCGGATCTTGTTTAAGAGCGTCTTGTAACTTACCCCTAGTATCTTCGCTGCTTGACTCTTATTTCCCCTCGTTTGCTTTAGTGCTTTGCCGATAACTTCCATCTCCGCCTTACGAGTCGCCTGTGCTGCGATCTCTGGTAATGTGCAAGCAGCGTCGTGAAGAGCTCCATAATCAAGTTGCAGGCTAATACCGAGATGTTCAGGAGAGATAATCTCTTCAGCCAGAAGAGTTGCCCGTTCCATCACGTTCTCGAGCTCTCGCACATTCCCTGGCCACGGGTATCTCGTGAGAAGATTTGTTGCTTCTTTGGAAAGCTTCATACTTTCCTTACCAGAATGACTAGCAAAGTACTCCATAAAGTAAGTCGCAAGAGGGAGGACATCATCAGGCCGCTCCCGAAGCGGCGGTACTTCCAAGGTGATCACCGCAAGTCGATAGTAGAAATCTTCTCTAAGCTTTCCAGACTCCATCGCCTCTTCAATATCGATATTGGTAGCCGCAACAATTCTTGGATTAATCTTTATCGTTTTGTTACCGCCAACTCGCTTAATCTCTCGCTCTTGAAGTGCGCGAAGGAGTTTCACCTGGAGTTGTGGCGGCATATCCCCAACTTCATCAAGAAAGATAGTCCCATCGGAAGCAAGCTCAAGAACTCCAACTCGCGTCTGTGTTGCGCCCGTAAAGGCCCCGGCTTCATGACCAAAGAACTCACTTTCAAGAAGCTCAGCTGGCATTGCCGCACAGTTTACGGCTACAAATGGCTTATCGTGCCTCATGCTATTGTCGTGTACATAACGAGCTATAAGCTCCTTCCCAGTTCCACTCTCCCCGAGAAGAAACACGGTGGTATCAACTCTTGCAGCTTTCTTCGCCTGTTCAAGCATTCGTTTCGTTGTTTCATCGTGAGTAGAGAACTTTCGCCCTCTCCGAGTCTCTTTTCCGAGCGATCGATTGAGAATCTGTCGGTGGGAAATTACCTGTTCGAGCTTCTCTTTAAGATCCTCAGGCTCGAAGGGCTTGGTGATGAAATCGTTCGCTCCAAGCCGCATCGCTTCCACAGCGATATCAATTGTTCCAAAGGCTGTCATGATCAGATAAGGAACCTCTCTGTCGATCTCTCTCACGAACTGTAGCAGCTCGACACCATTTTTCTCTGGCAGACGGAAATCAGAGAGGACGCAATCAAACTTCTGCTTTTTAAATTCCTCCATTGCCGCTTCGGCAGAAGCGACGGCGACAGTTTCATAACCTTCAGATTCAAGAACACTAGCGAGCACATCTCTGAGAGTATCGGCATCTTCTACGATGAGAAGGGAACGTGACATACGGGTGCCTCCAGTAAGCGTTTGACGGAACCTTCATTAACTTTCTGCTATAGGAGGTATCGGATTACCTATGAAAAAACTTTACCGCTCTTTGCCGGCTTAACTGACTATATTTACTACCAATATTAGAACGATGGGTAATTCACGTAACACGAAATTGGTGCGGTGAATGGCTTACCAAGGGTGATCCTCGCCCGAAGGAGCATTACTCTCTGGCAAATTTTAGGAGCAAAATGGAAGAAACAGTTCCATATCCGTTGGAGGTTTTGAGGGTTCATTTTGGGGGATGGAAATGTATTCTCAGCGCCTTGCCTTTTGGCTCGTCCTTTCATTTGTCTTATCTTTTGTCTCGTCACCGAACATTGCCGTTGCAGGCCCTTATGTCAGTTGCGTTGATGGAAATCCTTACCACTCTTCAGCGGTTACACAGCAGGGAGAGGACTGCATTCTCGCTTCAGACATCAATGCAAAGCTCGCTTTTTTTGAGAACTCCAATTTAGCTTCGGAAGCTCACGAATGGCTAATTGATCAGCTGGTCGCTCTTGGACACTACGAAGACAATAGGGACGTTGGTGGAATCGTAGAATCGAGCTGGATCTTCGAGTATTTCTACTATGATCTCATGATTCTCAACCAAGAACTTCTCAGTATCTACGCTCCAGGACGGTCGTTCTCTATCGAAATTGGCGGCGTCAGTCCCGAAGATCCCGAGCTTGATACGCTTTGGTGGAGAAAGGGCGGTTGTGAATGGCTAAAGAAACGGATCAAAAAGGGAGGCCAAGCGATGCTGTTTATTCGTAATCCCGATTCCGGAGCACACGCCACATCAATCGTAAACATCACCTGTAAACCTGGGAGAATTGAAGTGCGTGACGGAAATCAGCCAAATGTCACCTTCACATTCACGGTAACTGAAGGAGGAAAAATTCAAGCAACTGGCTCGACACTCGCCTCGGGCGCAGATTCAGCCCTTGTGGATTATTACCACGGCTCAACAGTCATTGGTGGTTATGCAATAACTCCAACAAGTAGTCCCTGAGCTGCTTACCCTGCTTTCGCCATCCACTTTCCCCACCTCTTTTGGAGCTTTGCTGCTGCTTCAACAAGATCATCGAAGTCGGCATAGGTGGCGAGCTTTACATTGCTGAGCGGTGAACGCAGCTTCGCGGTATCCATATCAAGTGAGACATCAAAGCCGCTGGCAATGAGTGTTACGTTCGTCTCCCCCTGCCGCACAAGCCCACGAAGACCTTGGGAATTGGATTCGACCTCCTGAAAAAGAAGATTTAGCCCCTGGAGATCTTGAACCGTCGATCCAATCT
>JAGRAT010000386.1 GCA_020434495.1 Bdellovibrionales bacterium
CTCTTCCGGTATCCTTCTCCTCCGTTAGGCACAGAACACTACTACGCGGCGAAGGTGTTCTCTCAGATTCTCTCCGGGGGAATGTTTGGTCGGCTCTTTATTGAGGTCCGTGAAAAGCGAGGGCTTTGTTATTCTGTGTATGCTCAGCATTCGGGACGTCCTGAATACGGGAGCTTCACGGTATACGCCGGAACCACTCCAGAACGGGTTAATGAAACACATGACGTTATTGCTGATATTCTCGCAAACCCACTATCGGAGCTCACCAAGGAAGAGCTTGACCGGGCAAAAAACAATCTCTTGTCGCAGATAGTTCTCGGAGAAGAATCAACGAGCTCTCGCTCTCGTTCTAATGCTTCAGATTGGCTATTGTTGAAGCGAATTCGATCTCTTGCTGAAATTCAGAGTGCGGTTGCCGCTGTTGATGAGGGGCAGCTCCATCAATTTCTCCAAAGTTTTCCTCTTGCCGAGCCAGCTCGACTGACCCTCGGATCTAACAATTTTGGTAGTTGGCCGGAAGAAGCTCTTGAGATTGAGAAAACAGATAGCATGGAGCAATAGATAAGAGATGAGTACGTCAGGAAATGGAACCTCTTCAGAGATGAAACTCTACGATCTTCGGACCCTCTCACGGGGACAGACCTTTATAGCCGACCAGAGTTTTCAAGGGGAAGGAGCCTCCGTAATCGCTCTTGTAAAAACTGGAGCTCGTGATGAGCAGCAGGGCGAGTTCGGCATCTCGCACTTTCTTGAGCATATGGTCTTTAAGGGGACTCATAAGAGAAGTGCCATGGAACTCACTTTGGCATTCGGGGATCTCGGGGCCCAGGTGAATGCCTATACATCAGATGAGCAGACGGTTTACTACGGAACCGTCCTAAAAGAGCACGTCCCGGCATTGCACGATCTCTTGATGGATATGCTTTCACCGGCGCTTGACCAAGCTGAATTTGATGTCGAAAAAAAGGTGATTCTTGAGGAGATCGCGCTCTACCAAGATAGGCCAACTTATGTGCTCTATGAATCGGCTACTGAAGACTTCTTTGGTGGAAAGGGCGTTGGTCAATCTGTCCTTGGTACTACGCAGTCTGTGAGTGATATTTCCCGTGAGACCATGGCAGGATACGTAGACCGACGGTATAGCGCCCCAAACGTGGTAGTCTCGATCTGTGGAGATATCGACACTGAGTATTATGCAAAGCTTACCGAAGAGCGATTAGCGGGACTTGCGGCAAAGGCCGTATCTCCTTCACCTGAGAGCTCCCCGCGACTTCACGGCGAGGAGCGAATTCTTCATCATCCAAAAAATACCCAGGCGCACCTGCTGGGATTATCGCCTGGACCGTGCGCCACAGATCCCCTTCGCTATGCGGCGATGCTGATCGGTGTGATCGTCGGTGATTCTCAGAATTCGAGATTATATTGGGAATTGATCGATTCCGGACTCGCTGAATATGCGAGCTTTGATACCGAAGATAAGGATGGAGTTGGTAGTTGGATGCTCAGTCTTGCGACTAATCCGGAACAGATTGATGAGGTGCGGGAAAAAGCCCTTAAGGTTCTTAGCAATGTGCACGGTTCTCTTACGGCGGCAGAGCTCGAAAGGGCAAAAACAAAATCCTTGAGTCGGCTTGTCATGGATAGCGAACTTCCGCTTGGACGTGCAATGGCGAATGCCCTTTCGCTGCAATACCGGGGAGAGCCTTTTGTTTTGAAAGAGGAAATGGCAAATATCGCAGCTGTGTCGCTGAAGCAATGCAATGATCTGCTTGAGAAGTTCCCTATAGTAGGCCCGAATCTCTACACTATGCTCCCCGAGAAAAAATAGGGCTCACTATAAAATAGAAGCGAGCCGAAAATAGAAGCGAGCCGGCTAACGAATGAGAAGTAACTGCTCTAAGCAAAAGATCAGGGCCGCGCCCAAACAACAGGGCCACGCCCAAACAACAGGGATGGTGGAAAATTAGTGCTGACCTTAGGGGCCGTTCTAAAAATCTAGAGAGAGAAGAGAAGCAGGACTAATCGTCGTCGTCCTCATCCTCCTCATCTTCGTATTCTTCTTCTTCTTCCTCGTCGTCGTCCTCATCGCCGAGGTCTTCGTCTTCGTCGTAGTCGAAATCGTATTCGCCGTCTTCGTCTTCTTCCTCTCCGTAGTAGACTTCTTCGTCGTCTTCGGCTTCTTCAGACTCTTCAACTTCCTCGAAGACGTCTGGGTCAATCTCTTCCAGAGCATCCTGAGCAACGGAAATAAAAGTTGCGAACTCATCGGCTGAGTAGTCTTCGGCATCCATAACCGCTTCAAGGGTTGCACGAATCTCAGTTACGACAGCAGCATCAATCTCGACTCGAACATCGGGATCCTCCGTGTCTGACTCCCCCCGAGGGTTCTCGGATTCAAATTCGGCCTCAACTTTTTCCTGCAGTTCTACAAAACCCTCCATCAGAGTGGTGAGTCCTTCTATGATTTTTTCGGCGGCACGCATCTCAATTCTCCTTTCGCCTTGCCTTACAGCCACCACACGTTAATTCGTGAGGGGGGAGAGAGCAAGGGTTTGTTCCGCATCTCTGGTCCCTTTTTCTCAGAAGGTGTCAGGGCATGCGTAAGTCTGGAACTCAATTTCGTTAGCAAGAATATCGATGCCTTGGGGGGAGAATTGGTCTCTGGTAAGAGTGGATTTATCGGTCTATTCTTAAAGGTGGTCACTTGCAAGGAGTTTTGCTATGGGGTTTTCTCGAGAAATAGTCTTGATGGGCCAGAGAGGCCATCATTCCCACACGAGCTATTTTCGCCGTCTAATCGGTTTCGTCATCCTCTCGTGTCTCGTCGCGGTCTTCTCCATGGGCTGTACAGAGGGACTTAAGCGACCGGTCTCTGCTCCCCTTGAGAATCGAAATCCTTTTGTCTCCTCTCAGGCGTCTAAAGTTAAGCTTCGGAATTTACGAAAGGTCTTGCTCGCTCCGGTTTTTGTGGGGCAGGGCGCTCTGCAAGCGAATAATCACCTTGCCATGTTTGAAGGTCGACTCGAGGAAGTTGCCCGGGGGCAGCTCGGTATCGAGTCGGTTTCGGGCCGAGATGTGAAGAAGAGAGCTATTGAACTTTACGGCACCCGCCGGCCAAACTATGGAGACCGTCTCAGTCTTATGGAATCGTTTGGGTGTGATTCTCTCCTTGAAACAGAGATCGTTCGGTTTGATGAAAGGGTGGGCTCAACTTTAGGGGCAAATAGCCCTGCTCAGGTGGGAGTTCAGTACCGACTGTTCACTAAGGAGCGTGAGCCTGTTTGGGAGGCAAATTATCATTTCAACGACCGCGCCCTAACTGAGGACCTCTTGTCCGTCCGAAATCGATTTTCTGGGGTTGAAGGAGCTGGATTTAAGGGAGCTCCAGGGTTGGTTGAGAAGAGTATCTTGCAAGCGGTTGGTGAGTTGGAATCTCAGAGAGAGCAGAGCTTTATTCGGTAGCACCAGTTGAGTTTT
>JAGRAT010000387.1 GCA_020434495.1 Bdellovibrionales bacterium
CTCGGTGTTGCCACCCGTATCGTTGGGATTTTAGAGCCGCTCTGGTTAGATGAAATTTGGACCATTCTTGCGGTTGAACGGCTTGCAAGTTGGCATGAAATCTTTACCGTCTATCGTATCGACAATAACCATCCCCTGCAGAGCCTTTGGGTGTTCTTCGTTAGGAGTTTTGATAATCCCGTTCTCTACCGAGTCTTCTCCGCGCTTTGCTCGCTTGGATTTTTGGCCGTTGCTACACTGGATTGTCGCTCCGGAAAACGAGAAGCGCTTTACTTTTTGTTTCTCTCAGCAACGTCGTATGTGTTGACTCTCTACGGAACTGAGGTGCGCGGTTATGGGCCTATGATCTGCGCGTGCTATTTCTCTTTTCTTACAGCAAGGAGACTTAGAGATCGTTTTTCCTGGGGATATCTGCTTCTTTTTGCCCTGTCCTCAATAGTGGCGCTTCTTGCCCACTTCTCTGCAGTGACCTTTATTGCAGCGCTATTTCTTTGGATGTTTGGCAGACTCTCCCTCGTTCAATTTGGTGGAGCCCTCTTCGCTCCCGCGGTTGCCACCGCACTGCTCTGGTCCTTGTTTCATGCTGGCAATGTCGTAGCTGGAGGTGATGTCGCCGCTAGGGTATTTGCCTCGATTGATCTCGTGAGCGTTTCTTTTGGAGGTTTCGAGCTAAGCTCTGGGAGGCATCTCCCCTACAGTATGTTGGTCTTTCTTATTGGAATTGTCGTCCTCTCCTGGGGGATGATTTCGACTTGGCGACAAAGCCGAGCTGATTTTTGGTTTTTTCTTAGTGCAATATTTCTTTTCCCAGCAATACTTATCGTTGTCGCACAGCCCGATACGGTGTATCCCCGGTATTTTCTCCCATCCCTTTTGGGGGCTTTGATAATGCTCTCTAAAGCTTTTAGTGGGCAAGAGAATCAGCGATTGCCTCTCCTCTTCTGTAGCTTTTATTTTTGCTCGAATCTTTATCTTCAGGCACAGCTCGTAGCTTTTGGGAGGGGAGACTATCGAAGGGTGATTGAGACCGTTGCCCAAGAGGATGGGAATATTATCTTCGGCCAGGCCTTTCGGCATCTCTTGCCACTGAAGTACTACGGACGAAAGGCCGGGGTGACCCTTTATGTTACTGAGGGAGAAGATTTTGGTGGTGCACCAGAGTATTACCATCTTCCATCTCGGCCAGGCCCTGCGGTGTGGATGCTCCGAATCGTTTGGGAGGAGCAGGATCGTATAGTCCAAGATGATGGAACCGTGTTTGAGCTTCTCGAGCTCATTCCTTCAGCGCCACTCTCTGGGTGGACAACTGGCATCTATAAGAAGAGATCTTCAAGAGGCGTTCGTGAAGAAAAGTAACGGATAGTGCCATAGATACCAACAAGGCATGATGAACTTTGACCTATGAATAGCAACCAAGCACAACCCCAACAGTTTTCCCGGCCGGGAATTAGCCTTCTTTTCCTCTCCTTTATCGCGCTCTTCTTGGAGCTGATGATCATCCGCTGGACTCCCTCGATGGTGCGATTTGCTGCGTACTATACGAACCTGATGCTCATTAGTTCGTTCCTTGGCCTTGGGCTGGGAGCGCTGCTTGCGAAGAGAGAGCGAGATCTCTTTGGATATTTTCCTCTGCTCCTCGCCATCCAATTGGCATTTCTCTCTCTCTCGGGGGCTATTCCGCTTCCTGGAACGGAGAGTGAGTTTCGGTTCTTTGCTGCCAACAACACGCTTCTCAACTATGTAGCGCTTGTTGGAATCTTTGTGTTGAATGCAGTGCTCTTTATTCCGATAGGGCAACGAATTGGAAAGCTCTTTGAATTGCAACCGCCTCTCACTGCGTATTCCTGGGACCTTGGGGGAAGCCTGCTCGGAACAGTGTGTTTCGGAGTGTTCTCTTACTTCGCGTTTTCTCCCTTGGCTGGAGTTGCCATTATCGCCCTTATCTTCTTTTTCTTAAGCGGGGCGCTAAAGGGGCTACGGTATCTCCCACTGTTGTTACTCAGCTTTTTCTTGGCGTTTTTCGGGGTGCGAGAAGGGGAGATCTGGTCACCCTATCACTATATTACGATTGATGTCGGTGAGTCGATTGCACCGAAAGAGCTTCATATCAAAGAGGTGCCTCTTTATTCGGTTGCGGTGAACCATCATTTTTATCAGCCGCATGGAACTGTGGATCCAGCGCACTACCCTGAGGGCAGCCCACTACAAGATTCGGTAAATCAGTTCCGTACGAAGTATGAAGTTCCCTATAAACTCCAACCTCACCCGAAATCCGTTGCCGTAGTCGGTGCAGGGGGTGGGGTCGATGTAGAAACCGCCCTGCTACAAGGCGCGGAAAGTGTTGATGCGATAGAGATCGATCCGAAACTCGTTGCTATCTCAAAGGAGATCAATCCATTCTCGGTCTATAACAACCCAAAGGTCCACGTTCATATCGATGATGCGAGAGCGTATCTTGCTCGTACGAAGAAGAGCTATGACGCATTTGTCTTCGGCTTTCTCGATTCTCAAGCGCTCTTTAGTTCGATGAGTAATGTTCGTCTTGACGGATTCGTCTATACAGTAGAGAGCTTTCGAAAGGCCTATGGCCTTCTCAACGATCAAGGTGTGCTCTCCGTCTCCTTTGTTGTCGGAGCAGAGGGGTGGCTCGCCGATAGATTGGTCGGAATGATGCGGGAAGCAACTGGGACCGAGCCGATAGTCTACCGTCATCACCCGTCTCTCCAGGCCGTTATCTGTGCCATTAAAGGGGAGAGGGGAACGCCTCCCGCACAGATCGGCGAATGGGTCCTTGAAGATCTCCCGTACGGCGGGACGGAGCTTGCATCTGATGACTGGCCCTATCTCTATCTCTCTCAGCCGACCATCCCGTCAGATTACGCTACGGTAATCCTCATCCTCCTTATCTGTTCCTCGATCGGAGTGTACTTCAGTACGGATCGAGATCTCAGAGTCGGTGGGTATCACTTCTTCTTCTTAGGATGGGGGTTTTTGCTTCTTCAGACTAAGAGCATTGTTCGTTGCTCTCTCTTCTTCGGTTCAACCTGGTTTGTAACCCTGCTCGTGATTTCTGGTATCTTGCTCATGGTGTTACTTGCGAATTTCGTAGCGATCAGGCTGAAGGGGTTTCGGCTTGTCTATTATCTCCCGCTCTTTTTGTCGCTCTTAGTAGTGTTTTCAGTTCCGGACTCCTGGGTGCTCGGTCTGCCCTTTATCGGAAGGCTCGCGTATACGCTCTTCCTTATTCCGTTACCGATTTTCTTTGCTGGCATCATATTTTCGACGTCTTTTCGGGAGAGCCCGGTTCCTTCTGCGAGCTTCGGGATGAACCTCTTAGGGGCGATGCTTGGGGGATTTTCTGAGTACCTCGGGATGATTCTCGGGTACTGGTGGCTCTCGGTAATTGTTCTAACTGCTTATGTTTTTGCATTTTTCTGTAAGGTACAAAGCGCTCGCAAAGGGGGCCTTTCGAGCTAAGAG
>JAGRAT010000388.1 GCA_020434495.1 Bdellovibrionales bacterium
TATCGCGTCATAGAGCCGCTGATAATCAGAATCGTTGTTCATTGCATCAAGGGCTACATCGCTTTGCCGAGCGAGCTCTCCATCCACCGCTGAAATTCCCAGCTTCTTAACCTGCTCAAGGTCCTTTCGGCTAAGCAGTGGTGGGTTCGTCATTTGCGCTAAGGTACGAAGGTAAGAGGGCTCTTCCTCAGCAAACTTTCTCATCTCGTCTAATGAAGAGAATTCTTGATTGGCAAATACCGTCCCTAATACTCCGCTAGGACGAAGCCCGGGAACCTGTAGTTCTGGAAGTTCCAAGAGATCAACAGCCCGTTGAACTCGACTTGAAAGGAGAGCATTCGAAAAGGCATTAACAGCAATTTCTGGCAAGGACTCAGCAAGTTCTGGAAAAGCATCAATCCACTCGCGCGCTGAGACGATCGAACTTTCGAACTCAGTGGCTATGCGTCCTTTTAGAGCCGCTGCGATCGTTTCGCCTTGCAGATCTTCGCTGTTAACCTGAAGCGCTTCACGGAGTTCTCTCGCTTCAAAGAGGGAGCCGTGAGCGACAGTAGCGACAAATGCTTTTGAACGCTCCTCAGGGCTCAGTCCTTCCAGAACTGCCTGGAGTGAAAATTCCCACTTCTCAGAAATGCTCTCCGCTTGGTCTCGTTTTCCTTTCATCAACAGCGGCTTTACTTCGATTTCAACTGCGGCGGCTTGGAGTTCCGGGTCTCCCTGTAATTCCGGAACTGAAATGAATAGTGGAGACAGCCGTTCCCAATCAGCCAAATGAGAATTTTGCGAGGCGCCCAATCCTGCTTGCTTTAGGGCATCGAGCACCATTCTTGAAGATTCTGACTCCGAAGTTCCCTTTACCAGAGTTGGGAAAAGTTCCGTCATTCCTACCATCTCCGCTACCGTAGCGTTGGGCATATTGAAGACAGAAGACGCAGCGGAGCGAACCTCAGGACGAATTTGGACATCATCTGGAAGCGCCCACGTTCTAAGGATCTCCTTTGCCAAATCGGATTGTCCACGAGAAAGCACCTGAATCAGCCCTTGAACTCGCATATCCTCAAACGTCGGATCCTCTCTTGGATCCATTGCCAGAGAGGAATCATCACTGAGCTGCCGAAGCTTCCGAATTCGCCCCTCCAAGAGAGCTTCTTCAATCTGCTTACTGAGCTCACTACCGATCCGTTCGCTGGCAGTTATCTCTGCTAATCGCTCTGGATCAACTGAGTATTGAAAGAATCTGCTTAATGTCTCAATGGGAGAACCCTCTCCTACAGGCTCTTCCCTTCGTAAGGCCGCAAGGTATGCTTCTTCAATCGCCGCGTGCAGCGGTTCGATTGGTATCTCTACACCACCTAACAGTAAGACTTCAGATCTAAGAATCAGCTCGAGATCTCCCGTTCGAATTGAATCAAGATATCCAGCAATTCTCTCCGCCTCTAGTTCTTCTGGGTGTTCTTCGATGAGAAAGGCAGTTTGGAGCGACCCGCAAAATTCAAGATCATCCATTGAACGAATTTGCGTCATGGCTTTACCGTAAGCGCGTAATGCGGCTTCTCGAATCTCAGGGACTGCTAATATTTCATCTTGAGCTTCGGAATGGTGAAGGAGTGAAATAGCCTCTTCGAGACTTGGTTTCTCGGCTTCGATTAGTCGGGTATAAATTTCGTTTGCTTCTTCAGGTGCATCTACTGGTAAAGGAGGAATTTCTACTGGCGCGTTGGCTGCGCTAAAGTCTGGGCCGACATCGTTGGGAAGTCTATCCCGAATATCTGGGGTCCGCTCGTCTGGCACTTACACTCTCCATTCCCACTACCACCTAAACCTCGAAATTGTTATGCCCGTTCATCCGGCAATGAGGCCTGAGAACCATCTTAAGTGGTCAGCGAGACTGAATTAATAGCTATTTCCTAAGAAAATATCTGAGTTTTTTTGGCACTGCTTAGCCATTTAAGGTGAGTGTCGTGCTCATCTCTCCTGTAGTAGCCTGTAATAATGGATCGGCTTCCAGCAAAGGAGAGTGAGAAATACACCATCTGCTTCCCTCCCGAGCGGTGGCTGGAGATCGCTGACGAGATACGAGATAGCTTCTCTCAGCTTGGCCCCTGCCGGTGGTTTCAGAATCGAACCATCTTCAATATTTGGGACAACACTATAGACATGCGTAATGATCTCACTCCACAAATGCTTGTGGATACCGGTGACGATCTCGTCACTATTGCGGTACTCGAGAGGTCTTCTTCCTGTTTTCAGAAGCTTAAAAAACTTGAAGAATTCTGGATTGAGAAGTACGACGTAGCTGTGATGAGGCCTTGGCCTTGGTAAGAAGGCCTGAACTTCATTTTCAGTTCGTCGGATTAAGTTATCGACGAAGATTTGCTCTACAACGAGCTTCCAGCTCTTGAATACATCCATCCCAAACAAACCATCCATCGTAGCAATCGTCGTATGAATGTTCCGTTTGGAGGTATCGACAATAGAATTCACAAATCTTCTTACGAAGCTCCATACAAGATTTAAATCGCTCTTCAAGTCGTCGCTTCTTCTCCTTGTCTGAGAGCTTGTCGCCATTGTCAAACTCTCCAAGAAGATCATTAAGTATCCCGTCAAGAAACTCTAATTCGTTCTCATCAAAGGCAAAGCTCGCATCGACTTTAATCTCTTGGACACCCAAGTCTGTGGAGTCCGCGGAATATGCACTGATTGGAATTAAAAGAAGAGCGGAGACGGCTACAGCCGCGAAAAATCCTTTTTTCACACACCACCTATTTAAAAACCCCTCCATGGCTTCAACTTAGGTTATGACTCGGGAGGGTCCTGCGGTGTATCAAAATTTCAGAAAATTTCGTAGTTTCATTTGATTGAGATTCCTGCTTGAAAATCAAATAGTTGCTCGAATAAATCGAACTATCCACTCAGCGACAACGTGCTTGTCAGGAGGTCCAAGATTCAACGATTCTCGATCTGCCAGATACCGTTCCTGGGAAACAGTACCCCGATAGTGCTCGATTAACTCCGACATAAAGAGGCGATCAAACTCCGGATGGCCCTGAATACCGAAGACCTGATCCCGAACGCGAAACATTGCGATCGGACAAACTTCAGTGCGCGCAAGTATCTCCCCACCCTCCGGAAGATTCATCACCTGATCGCCGTGTGAGTAGTAGAGTTGCAGACGTTCCTGCGCGGGTGTCATCCAACCAGGAAGGAAACCAGTAATTTCTGTTTGTTTCAGGCCTCGAATCGGACCCACTTTTGCCCGCTCGGTCCTTCCTCCTAACGAGTGCGCGAGGATCTGATGACCAAAGCAGATACCACAGAGCTTCTTCCCCTGCTCGAAACTGGATCGAACGAAGTTCCGAAGCTCTACTATCCAATGAATCTCCTCGTAGCAACCACTCGGACTTCCAGTAATAAGGTAAACTTCATGATCGTCAATTGCCTGTGGGAGCTCTCCGTTCGTCACA
>JAGRAT010000038.1 GCA_020434495.1 Bdellovibrionales bacterium
GCCGACTGAGCAACGGCGACTACAGGAAAAATGAGAACCAGCAAGCCGAAACAAATCTTCATCCTTACTCCTCGCTGGCTCCGCAGCTCATTAGCATTAATCCAACCATACTGAGCGCAAACGAAAATACCTGCATTGTTATTTGAGAGTCAGCATACCCCCCGGAAGGAAGACGCATACTGCTCGCCAAAAGCGCCAAAACCGATCAGTTTTGACATTGCAAAGCCGGGCGTTTTCATTGACGGGCAGTATCTAAAACTAGCACTGCCTCTCTCCATAAACAATTAAGGGGATATAATGACGAATCTGGATAACTTTAGTTCGGATAGTGAGTATGGCAGAGTCCGAATACTACCTCGGAAGTAAGGACTCAAGCGAGAGATCTTGAATTGCCGGATGAGGAGAGCTATCAGCCGACTCAATAACCTTACGGAGAATTTCATTTTCAGCGAGACGTTTTAACACCGATTCAAGAGGTTCACGATGAACCGCACCTGGCGTCAGTCGTTGACCGATAAAGGCGGCGAGGAGAGCGCGCCGACAATCCTCAAAGGTAGACGCAGGAATTTCCTTGGCCTCTTCTCGAGAAAAGTAGCCGTGTTCGATAGCATGCCCAATTGGACTGTCACCGCCAAAATCAGGAGAAAACCTCATTCCACCTGTAAGATGAGAATTGGCGAACATAAATCCAAGCACATCCAGAGCTCGCCAAAACTTGAACTCAGCGCCAGCTTGTCCTCCGCTGGCATGCTCTTTGACAGTATCGAGGTCAGTAACAATCATACGCCGACCTGCTCCTTCAAAGGAGAAATTTCCCAGGTGTGGCTGCCCATGCGTAAAACGATTATTGTGAAGTGTTCTCAGAAGAGAGGCGGCCTCCGTCAGAGTCTCCGGCCTCGTTTGGTAGATCCTTCTCTGATCGCCCCTGAGATCCAATTGTGCGAAAGGGCCTCTCCCTTCAGATTTTTCATGGGCAAGGAGTACGTAACCAAGCGCCTGACCTTGGAAGGCAATACCCTTGAACTCACCGTAGCCAATCACCCTATTTACAGGGACTCCAAGGGCTTCGAGTTTTAAGGTGTTCTCAAAGACTGCTCTTGCTTTGTGCGCAAGCATAAACCCGGTTGGTGCAGGCGGCATGGACTTATTCAATATCACCCCATCATCTACGACGAGCATATGATGAGACCTCACCATTCCGCACGGGGAATACCCTCCGTAAGGGGTCAACGAGGGTTTGCCTCCAGAGTGGGTAACTCCCTTTGCACGAATAACTATTGAACCTTTTCCATCGACATCAGAGTCTCCGGATTGAAGAAAATAAAGGGAGCGTCCCCGCGCTTGTAGTTCAAAATCGCGCTCGACATTCGGCACTCTTTGAGCTGTGTCACTGAAGACAGCTTCAAATGGTATTTGCTGAGATATGATTGCGCCGAGTTTCTGCAATGAAGAGAGGATAGAAGGATTGCAAATCCCAAGAGAGTCAGTGCGACAGTATGCTGTATGAGGAAGCTCTCCACTTTCAAAATGAAGTTCGTGGATCAACTCTTGCGGTCGAGCGAGTCCTGGTATTTCTTGTGCAGCGCGATTCATCAGCAAAAAGGTAAAAGTATTTATCGGCGTTCAGGGTTCTATGATAATTTCGCGCTATATCTAATCAAATTTCCCTGCTTAAGGGATGGGCCGTAAGCCCTGCGCCTATACAGGTTAGGCGCCAAATCGTTATTTCATATGCCAGCAGCTGAAGACGAGGTACGAAGGGCGGCACACACCTGCTCTACCTGGGTTGACTTGTTGAGAGTATAAAAATGAAGTCCTGGGGCGCCACCCACAGTAAGGCGTTCACAAAGGCCCACGGCAACTTCAACACCATATTTTTTTACAGCATCACTATCATCACCCAGTTCGTCTAGCCTGCTAAGGATTTCTTTCGGTATTGAGGCTCCGCACATCGAGGTAAACCTCTTTACCTGACCAGCGTTAGCAATCGGCATCACGCCTGGAACAATAGGCACCTCAATACCGACGGACCTTGCATTCTCAACAAATCGAAAGTAGAGGTCTGCATCAAAAAATAGTTGGGTAATTACGATCTCTCCTCCAGCATCTACCTTCTCTTTCAAATAATGGAGCTCTGTATCTCGCGACGTTGCCTCGGGGTGACACTCAGGATAACCAGCAACAGCGATACTAAAACCTCCTCGGCCACGAATATGCTCCGCGAGATCTCGTGCACAGGAAAATCCATTCGGGTGAGCTACAAAGGTTCTCTCTCCTTTCGGTGGGTCCCCTCGCAAAGCAAGAACATGGGTAACTCCACTTTCAGAGTAGGCATCGAGGATGGAATCAATATCGCTCTTTGAATGTCCAACGCAGGTGAGATGGGCAACGGAAGGGATATCAAGTTCTCTCGCTATAAAGGCAGTTAGTTCACGGGTGAGATCTCGGGTTCCACCACCGGCGCCATAAGTCACCGTCAAAAAATCTGGTCTCAAGGCTCTGTAGCGTCGAATGGTCTCCTTAGTCTTGGGGATCTGCTCTTCTGATTTCGGAGGGAAGAATTCAAAGGAGTAGGCAATTCGACCGGGGTTATAGAAGTCTAAAAATTTCACTACTCGCTGTTCTCGTTTGTTTGATACCAAAGCAATATCAGGAAGTCTTTCCCGACTCCCCTTTTTCAACTAACGATAGAACTACCTCAGTTGGAAACTGAGGTGCAAGCGTCTGAAGAAGCTCGGTTTGCTCCTCGACAGAGCCAGCATTAAGCACTTTTGAAAGCAGCTGTGCCAACCCCTCCGGCCTAAAGGTCCAAAACCCTGCCATCTCCTCCTCCCCAACCCGAGGATGAGTGGCTCCGAGCACTCTCATTACGATCCGGAGAGCTAATATCCTCAGCCCCTCAGTCAAAGCTGGGCTTTGATATGGGTAAAAGAGGGCCTCCTCAGGAGCCCCAAGTCCCTCTGCTGATTTTCTGATCCAGTTAACGTCCGATGAACACCGTTCTTCGAGATGCTTCAGCAAAAGTCTACTTGCTTCAACTTTGCAAGCCTCAAGGTCTTTCCCCTCCATACCAGTTATAGCCTCAGCGAGGTCAGGCTTTCTTTCGGCGGTAAACCAAAGGGAGAGAAACTGCTCCTCTGTGAGTAGCTCTGGGACCACAGTGACAAACACCGACAATATGTTAGGAGAACGGCTATGATCTTCACTCTGATACAGATCTCGTCGAATGCCCTCCCACTGAGCAACGAGAGCTCTTGCAGTTGCGCTCGCGGTATATTCAGAGGGTCTCCACTTTGGAGCCTTAACTGGTCGAGCAAGGGTTATGCGCTCTCCAACGCCCTCACCTACTCTATAAGAATCATGCCCGACGTTCGGCGTCACCTTCTCCGCCGTCTCAAGGTGAGACTCGAGCAACGAATCGAAAGCTTTGACCAAGCAGTGAATTTTTGAGTTCCCAACACTCCGCTTTTTCAAAAGATGATCTACAGAAATCTCCAGAACTTCGCGAAAAGTGAGCTCTTCAAGGAAGGGCGCTCTTACAATCGAGGTATCCCAATAGTCAGAAACTTTGAGAGATTTTAATGTCTGAAAATTCGGATGATTCCTCAACGCACCATACCGCTCCACCAGCTTTCTTTCGGCCTCGACACTACTCATCATTGGGATATCATCGCGAAAGCCGTACTCGCCTCTTGTCGATTGCACCCCAAAGGCAGAACGGAGGGAGGCAATCTCCCCCTCTCCTCGTTGTCCGAGGGTCTTTGAGGATCCACCATACTTCGATGAGTGATCTGGAGCAGCTTCTTTCTCGGGAGTAAATTTTGAGAGAATTACGAGCAACTCGGTTATGTGTTCACTGGTTACCTGTGGCTCAAGACTAATGGCAAATGCACCAGAGAGAACAATATCCTCTACCGTTTTCTGTTTCAGTGACTCAGGGACATTTTCTGGATCCGAGAAAAATTGCGCGAGGTGAACCCCGCTCAACACCTCATATTGGCCATACTGTTGAAAGGCCTCGATACGGTTTGCGAACTCATCAACAAGTGCTGGCGAGATCTGAGGTTTTACTTTTGCCAATCGCTTTGCTTCAAGTTCGTTCATTTTTTTCCTGGCAAATAGGACCGAGCTTTGGATAGCCACGTGCTGCGATTTCGGTCTCGCTGACGATTTTCATTTGAGGAAGAATCGTCAAAGAGCAGCCCTTGCTCAAGATAATTATCAAATTTCTGTTGAATTGCTTCAGATATGCGATCTTTCAATACACTATCACTCGGCCCAACCTGCTCTCCATCGACCTGTACATGCATATTACCCCCCATGATCTCCTGGGAAATCTCTTCAACGCAACGATCCAAAGGCTTTGTGCCATCAAGCATAGGAATAAGCGACCTATCCAGAGTATCCGTTTTAAAAAGTTCCAAACGCATGGTTACCGTCCAACCTTGACGCGCTCGAAGTCTCCGAAATGGGAGCACCAAGGGCTTTTCGGGCAAAACGTTTGCTATTGGAGGCCTATCGCACTGGGCCTCGAGCAAATTGCGACTCTCAAGCTTCAAAAGTTCTCGGGCGAGCACCGCTCGCTCCTCATCAGAAACCTCCACTCCATCAAGCAAAAATTCGAATCGCTCAGATCCCGGCCAAACGTTTGAAAGTCGATAGAGCAACGTTTTCAGCGCAGGGGCCTTCAATTCGACCACCTGTTCTGACGGACCATAAAAAGGGACCATATGAAACGAAGTAAGGTTCTTCACATCATCGTCACTACAAACAAGAGGGGAAGAAAGGAATACATTTTGGAGCGCATCGAGATTCACAACAGTTGAAGGCATAGATGCCGAGGCATTCCGACTCTTAAGAAAGACACTTCCACGAAAACTCGTTGGGTGAAGAATATCAAAGTACTGAGAGCAAGAATTGAACGACGACACCTCTTCTGGCAATGGAGTATCAACCTCCCCAATCTCGCTATTAAACACGTGAGTACGTTGAGGATGAGCATCCCCAAGATAGGTCAATCCAACATCAGCAGCTTCAGCGATCACTTCATTTAAATACTGCGCGTGAGTATATGGGGACAAAAGTTCGTGGAGAAAGAACGCATCGGACCTCGTAAGATTTCTGGCAATCTCCTCTTTCAACTGCATGCCATAAGGACGATGAGCATCAACCAATCTTTCTTCCGATAGTCGAAGTAACGCTCTCGCTTTCTCAATTCGGCTCTCTGGACTTTGCGTCGGATCATCAGAAAGCTTCAGAAGGTGGCAAACGTTAGACCGAACGGACCATCCCGGTAAGCTGTTGTGGCTAAGGTAGATGCTTCCCCCCTCACTGAGCCGCTCCGTTATTGCTTTTAAGATCTCTCGCTTTTCTTCGCTGCTTACCCAGGAATACACGCCATGGCAGATGATGTAATCAAACTGTCCTTCCAGACGAGAAAGCTCTTGCACCTTGCCAGCGACAAAACGCACATTGCCGACCATGGCGTCTCGAGCCTGCGCATTTGCAGCTTCAATTTGAGAGTGCGCAGGGTCAATACCGAGGCAAACGAG
The DNA here is from genome assembly GCA_020434495.1 of Bdellovibrionales bacterium. Classification (GTDB taxonomy): domain Bacteria; phylum Bdellovibrionota_C; class UBA2361; order UBA2361; family RFPC01; genus RFPC01. The sequence goes on from JAGRAT010000038.1 coordinate 5,553, forward strand.
AGATGGATATGCCTCGGCTAGAGCGAGCAAGTGGTCTCCGGTTGAACATCCAACCTCTAAGATTCGAGCCTCTCCCGGAGGGGGAAGAGCGACGCCACATTTTAAACCAGCCCACCAGAGTCGCTCTGGAGACCTTTCTGGAGAGGGATAGCTAACAAAGGGGAGCACATCGTACTCGTCATGCGCATGAGATTCGGCTACCATAAACGCCTATTGAATTTTGACCTCCCATACTTTGTCCTAACGGAGAGGAGTTCATCAATGACTATTCTTGATTCTCTAAAAGAAGTTCTCAACAGAAAAACTGCTCTTCGAGTTAACAAGTTCGGGGAGTATACGTCTTATGATCTGAAAGTGATTGTTGCGCTGTTCGTATTAAGTGCGGCGTATTCGGACGGAAAAGTGAATCGTGATGAGAGGATGGCACTTCTCCGAGTCCTTGAGAAGCAGTTTTTATTCTCCGATTCCGAGGCGGTTCAGGTCTTGGAAGTTGCAGAGTTTCTGCTCGAGAAAGATCACTCCCTTCAGGACTTTGCCTGTCAGATACAGAAGAATTTCGAAGAAGCCCAGCGTGTAACGCTTCTCGCTATGTACATTCAAATTCTCGAGGCTGACGGTGTTGTTACCACCGATGAGATGATCGGTCTGGAACAGATCTTAAAACTGTTGCAGCTTGATCGTTCTAATATCGATGTCGCGAAAGAGATTCTCAAAGAGGAAAAGAGAGCCGTCGAACAATAGTCCTCGGACCGACGAATAGTGGCCTAAAGCATTACTACAACAGCAAGTAGCGCGAGTATGAATCCGGAGAATGCAAAGAGAGAGATATATCCGAGCCGAAGGAGCTCCCCCTCTGCGAAAAGCGTGAACCACTTGCTTCCTTGCCTGTTCACTTCGTGAAGAGCGTCACCCATGCGTATAGCACGGGAATTATGCTTAACCGGTGATGCTATTGACACCTCTTTTGGGTTGAAGTGCCACGACCCGCTGGTCCAAGGAGATAACTCCTTTTCACTACTGCCTGCCATTGCCTCGACTCCTCGTAAGTGGGATGTCCCTTCGACTGCAAATGTCAGTCCAGAAAGCTTACGCAAATGCTTCAGATTTTCTTTAAAAAAATGGCAATAACTTTCAGAAAGCTCTTAACCTCCTGAAAGCTCTTGAGGATCTCCAAAAACATCTTTTCAACGATTCCTAACCGAGAAGAAAGTACGAAAGTTCCGTATTTCCTTCCTTACCGAAATCGGATTCTCAACGTGACTCCAGGCAAGACAATTCCTTTGGAAATTCAGCCATTCAGACGATATCCCAATAGGTATTCAGGCTGGCAAAGTAAGGAACGGCGATGTCAATCTCGGAAGAAAATTCTGGTTCAGAAGTTGGGTTTCTCGCTGCGGGAGATCAATTTGCGGACCGCTTTCATATTGAACGGGTGCTCGGCCGTGGAGTATCTGGAATTGTTTATCGCGCCAAGGATCTTGAGGCCGGCACAACTGTAGCACTGAAACTCATACCTGCTACTGTGAAGAATGATAGCGCCGCGGCGTTACGCATCAATCAAGAGATGCGAGTAGCGTTTGCGGTAAAAAGTGACTACGTCATTAATCTCTATTCTTGCTTCACGACGAAAGACTATATCGCTATGGTTCTTGAGTACGTCGATGGGACTTCTCTCTTCGATTTCAACGAAGCCGGAACAATCCTCTCCATTCAAGAGATATCAAATATTGGGCGCCAAGTGGCAAAAGGGTTAGAAGCGATACACAGCGCCGGCATTGTCCACCGCGATCTCAAATTGGAGAATATTATTCTCGATCAGGATGGCATGGTGAAAATCACAGACTTTGGAGTGGCAATTCTCGAGTCAACTTTTCAGGAATCAATTGAAGCTTCGCAGTCAAGTGGAATCCGAGCAAAGAGGAGAGCTACACAAAAGGGAACAGTCGTGGGGACGATCCACTACTTAAGCCCTGAATACCTTCTTGAACAGAAAAGTGATGCTCGCGCTGATATCTATGCCTTTGGTATCGTGCTTTATGAACTCGTTACAACACAATTTCCATACGAATACGACTCAATGAAGCACCTCGTTTATCAGAAAGTAAACGAGGATCCGGTTCCTCCTATGGAGCTTCGCATTGATTGTCCGGAATGGTTAAATGATCTCATTCTCCGTGCTATGGCTCGTGACCCAGAGAAACGCTTTCAATCAGCGAGGGAGATTACCAACGAATTTTCTTCCTTCATGAATCAAATTCCAACAGATGCTGTTGCGTACAATTTACGGCGAGAATCTGGTCTAACATTGCAGTCTCCACGACCCAAAAAAGACAATTTCAAGTGGCTGAAAAAGCAGTGGTTCAATGTTTTGTTATTATTAGCCATCATAGTGCTTGCTGGAATGAATTTGAATTTTATTGAGATGCTCTACTATCAGGCGCTCACCGTTCTTCAACAATAACTACGCCCCGGCCTCAAGCGCTTGGTAAGTTACTTTCAGGATCTCGACATCCTCTTCGCCCTTCGGCATCCGCACAGTGACCACGTCACCTTCACGTTTACGGAGAAGCGCTTTCGCAAGCGGAGATTTCCAACTAATCCGCTTCTTATCAAGATTGACTTCATCCGTGCCAACGATTGTGTATGTTTTCTCGCGGTCCTCTTCATCAAGGATGGTAACAGTTGCACCGAAGCGGACTTCATTTCCGCTAAGCAAAGCAGGATCAATTACCTCGGCATTCTCAATTCGCTTTAACAAGAAGCGTATACGACTATCAACCTCGCGGAGTCGCTTCTTGCCGTAAATGTAATCACCATTCTCTGACCGGTCTCCGTTTCCCGCCGCCCAAGAGATCGTTTCCGTAAGCTGCGGCCGCTCTACAGTTCGCAATTGCTTGAGCTCCTGCTGAAGAGAACGTAACCCACCGGGAGTAATATAGTTTTTGTCGTTCATAGCATAAAATTTCGAGTCATATTGGGCTCTAACCCCTCATAACACCTATATGGATGAGAGGAGTTCCTCCAACGAGCATACACAAGCCTTGGCGAAAATACGCCAGCACGCTGAAAGCACTAAGACCGAACGTGCCTTGAGCGCCGTTATGCGCACCAGGGAACTCTACTTTAACGAAGCTGGCTGCGAACTGGAAGAACGAAGGAAGAGGCTTTTTCACGACTTCCCACATGCTCGAATACGAAGAGTATATGATTGGGGAGTACTCCTCGAATCGGTTCCGCTAAAGCGTGTTTCAGAGCCTCCTACCGGCTATGGCTACAAGGGGGGCGCTGCTCGGTTAGCGCTTACCCATGCACTTGGAATTGAAGAGAGTTATCGCGCTGCGCGAGATATCGACCTCATTCGAATAACCGCAAGTGTTGATGCCATCGATAGAGCCGTTGCTCAGAAGTTCATGGAAGAAGATGTAAAACATGGTAACGGCGTCGAAGGAGTTCGTGATTTTCAGGAGTATCTCGTAACGCGAGACATAACGGTAAATGAAGTGCTCTACCTGCAAGATAGAGTAATTGCTTCCTATGACGCGATACAGGATTGTAAAAATAGAGCGCTCCGCCCTACCAGATTCGCACTTACTCAGGAGCAGGATTCAAGAAATCGAATTTCAGCAAAAATCATTCGATTTGCGGCCGAAGCGATCCTCGCTGGAAACCCACCGAGTTCGGTGACACTAGCGAGTGACGAACCACTTACCCAGTTTAACTTTTTGCTGCAACTAGATCGCGCCCTTTCTGGGGGAGGAAGACTCGCTGAAACCTACTTCCGAGAAGTCGCCTCAAGAGGACTATTGCCCAATTCCTTCTCAACAATCACGACCCTAGAAAAGCTCTCCGGTGCATTAAAGAAACTCTCTAAAAAAGAGCTCAAACCGTTTCCAAAAGTTAGCGCTCTCTCCGGGTCAAAACAGACTCTCCCAGCAAAGAAAAAACTTCGAATGGGATAGCACTATACGGAAATAACGCTGTACAGAAATGGCACCGTAAGTGCTTAACCCAGATCGACAAGCCTCAATTTATCCATCGGCTCATTCAAGAGCTGCTGCATGTACAGTCCAGCCTCCTTCGGAGTTTTGATCGAATCTATCCCCAAAGCAGAGGTGTGAATATAAGCGCAAATATCCCCAATGGTAGGTTGTAGCGCGAAATAGGATGCAGCAGCTAAAGCTCCAACACCTTCTTGCTGGACATTCTTTACATCTTTCACATCTATTGCGTTGCTACCTACTCCGGGAGTAACGACAACTCCCTCCTCAAGCATCCATGGATAACCTCTAATCCCTTCAGACTCCAGGAGATCTCCCCGAAATCCCTGGAGATCCATCTTCCCCAAGTGAGTCACTAAACGGGTAGTGCCATCTGCAAAATTGGTGGCTGTCATATCAGCCCAGAGATGTCTCGATGCTTGGGCTACTTCATCAGCGCTAAGAGGGCGTTCCTCTGCGAACATTCGTACGAACTTTGCCAAGCTCCCGTGACCGGTATCAGCACGGGCATTTGCCAAAATATGGAGAAGACGAGGATCGATCTCGGTCCCATTTGCTCTTAATCGCTCAGCCACCTCTTCATATGCTTTTCGGGAATAGGCGGTTGAGAGCTCTAGTGCTAAAGGTGTTTCTCGGAGCACCGCGGCACATTCATTAACCAACTTTTGGCCCAGGGATGAAAACGACTTGTGATGAAGCCCCGGAGTTTCCGCTTCCACAGTTTTGGCCCACTTAATCATTCCCTTACTCGCATGACTACCCTCAAGTGCCGAAGCAATTCCACCAGCAGAGTCAGCGTACTCTAGAGCAACGGCAAGTAGCCCTATCTCTCTCTTTGCCTTGGCACTCACAGCAGAGGCTAAAGCCTCCTGCGACTCTGCTTGTGTACTACCTATAAGGTCAACTATCGCTTGGGCAAAAAGATCGGTGATTTCAGGAGTCCGTGCCTTCAGTGCGGTAACAATTTCTTCACCAGTTTTGGAACGAGCTGTCTCAAACGCCTTGGCAGAGTTAAAGGTCCAGGACCCTCCAATAATTTCTCTAAATGTTTTCTTATCGATCTCCCCAGCTTCATACAGTGGGAGGGCTCCTCGATAAGCTGCCAAGGCAGCACCTGTACAGCTTGTTCCAACTATCCAAAGCTTCGGGTCGTTTAAGGATCTCCCCGTCAGATAATTTAAGGGGTCCCCCTTGAAATTCATGTGAACCATACCGGCCATCAAGGCCTGTGATTCGACTGGAAACTGTTTATCGAGGTATTCACTAAACTCACGGAGAACATCGGGAGAGATAGGGGTGGTTGCGGCCCTTAAGGCGTCTCTGTCGATCACATCTGGAATACGAGGATCACAGATGGCATGGAGTCGAGCCATCTGTTGGCTTATGCGAGAAGTATCAATAGGAAGAGAAGTGGTTAACATGGCATACCCTATAATTACCCCATCCCAATGATCCCGACTCAGAGAATATTGAGCTAGGTCTCCCTAGTCAAAAAACTCCTTGGCGACAATCAGGAGCAACGTCAAACCACCAATTGCTCAATGACTACAGTACTTTTTCCGTACCACCAATGCCTCTGGCATCCACCGCTTAAACTGCTGAATCCGCGTTTCAGGTGCAGGATGGGTGGAGAGGAACTCTAAAGGCCGGGAACCACCATGCTTGGCCATCCGCTCCCATACTTTCGGCGCCTCCTCGGGGTTAAAACAGGCACGAGCAAGATATATCAAGCCCATATAGTCAGCCTCGCTTTCATGCTCACGAGAAAAGGGAAGGAGAATCCCAAATCGGCTTCCTAATCCGAACGCCCCATACACCATTCTTTGGGTACCTGGCTCCATATCCTGCATAGACATCGCGACCACCATCCCAGCAAATTGCGCTAGCTTTTCGTGAGCCATCCGCTCCGCTCCATGACGAGCGACAGCGTGAGAAATCTCGTGTCCAAGCACGGTGGCAAGTCCATCGTCGTTCTCAACAATAGGGAGGATCCCGGTATACACCACTATTTTTCCTCCAGGCAGGGCAAATGCGTTTGCCTCCTCCGAGCGAACCACTGAGAATTCCCAATCGAACTGTGCTTCGGTGACTACCGGAAGAAGCTGTTTTACGACTCGACTTACGAACTCGACCTGAGGACCGGAAGCAACAACATTCGCTTGAGAAAGCACCTGTCGATACGACTGGATTCCGAGGGCTACCTCCTGCTCCTTGGAGATATCAACGAGCTGAGCCCTTCCTGTAAGGGGCACTTCCGACTGATGGGACAGATAGTAGACGAGAAAGAACATTCCAAAGACGAACACCGGCCACAATCGAAGCTTGCCGGTCCTCTGACTTCTGACCATTCGTATTGGAATAGATTTACTCATCGATAGCCTCCGCAAGTAATTGCGGGAGGCTATCACTATTCATAGTAAAAGTCAGGACTGCAAGAAGTGCTGGTTCTTTTAGAACGTATCAGCCACAACCTGGTCTGGCTCGCAGGTAAATTTGAAGTATGCACCAGCTAATCCACTGGATTCTGCTGAATACAACTTCCGACCGTCACTAAGAACCGTTGAGTTTTCGTCACAACCAGAAATAACGAATTCGGCTTTCACGGTTTTACGGCTACAGCCTTCACCGCAAATTTCTTCGGCTTGTACCCACAAAGCCACGAGCTCTCTCAACGCCTCCACAGAGGCATTGCCCATGCAGATGGTCATCGCCATATCCTTGGCGATGTTTGCCGAATAGCTCGAGGATGAACCCGAAGTTTTCACCGGAGTTTTTGAGTGTACCGTTCCACCAGCAGGACAGGAGATTTTATTTTCCTGACTCATCGCGCTCAATGGAGATATCAGAAGAATTGCTGTTAAAAGAATAGATTGAAGAGAACAATTTCTTGAATTGAACATAATTAGCCCCACATTCACCCCCTATACTTCCCCTGTTATTGAAGATAGAACTCGAAGTGGATACTAAGGATCAAAATCCTATCCCGTCCACGGACTGATGCGAAATTTTCCTAGCCAACAAAAAGCACAGTAGTTCATCCGGCCGGTCTCAGATGGATCGATTTAAGAGCAACTCGATCGCGGAGTCGAGATTGCTCTACTCTCTGCTATTCGCTTAACAGAGCAAACAGAGAGTCTTCCTTATGTTAAATAGAACGAATTTGCCTCCTTTTGAGCAATCCATCAGGACACTGAGCAACCAATCCTGGGAGATTAAGAGCGATAACGCCTCAGCCCATCTCATCTTGCCTGCAGATCTCAATTTACCGCTGCCAGACGAACCTTTTGAGCAAGGAGTGATTGAAAGACGAGGGGGAAATGGCAACGAACCAGTAGAATTCATTATAAAGAGACCGCCTCACCACTTCTGGCCAAATAGTTCTGGAGATGGAGGGAGAGTATAGCGATGGTTGGAACCCGGGTGATCACAACGGAAAACTGAGCATCTTGGAAGATCTTCGACAACGAATAACTGAAAGAATTTCCCAAGATATCGATATCGTCTTTGGTAATAATCAAAATTGGCAGATGAATTTCGATAATTTTGAAACTCATACTTTCTGCCGCATACCTGCAACGTCGGAACTTCATAGCGCGGCATCTCGCCTCGAACGTACCGGCCTTGTGGAAATGGAAAAATGTGATGATGGAAATTTTGAGATACACCTTGTGAGTTATGAGCTCTCCCCGGGGTATAAGAATCTCCTTTCGAGTTCTCAACGCAATAAAGTACGGACGAGAACCAAAGCAAAGCTTCACAGCATTCTAGAAGATGACTCTTTGCTCCTCCGAGAGGCAGGAAAGCACTTCGAAAGAATGCTCGGAATGGGGTGGCAAAACAGTTCTTGCTTTGATTTTGATCACACAGGCAAACTCACCAAAATCTCCACTCCTGACTGTAGTATTCAAATTGAGCTTGACGATCCTCACGAGTTCTTAAAGCGTCAAATCTTTGAAAAAGCTCATAGTGAACAGCTTCACATGCTTTCAAGACAGGAAGAAAAGCTCGGTCAGCTCCCCTGGAAATTGGAACATATCGGGCGCTTCCCATTACTTTCACTTATTCGGTCAGAGGTAAGAGATGAACACCAAGCAGTACTGCAGGAGCTTGAACGACTCGCTGTCTTAAACGAAGACTGCGCAGTTCGACAATTTGGCACAGAATTGGGAGCCGTTTTTGGGCAAATACATGCGGGACTCGTTTCTGAGCGCTTAGGGGCACTCGCTCGACTCGACTGGAGAGTCCGAATAGAAGATCACTATCCTGAGGAGCTTACCGTAACGGCCACTTCAGATCAGAGCGACGTACTAGCGACTGACCAAGGAGAGATCTCCCTAACCATTGACCACGCTGGTCTAGAAATCCAACTCCATCAAGGATGGCGCGAAAACACATGTGGACAGTTTTTCTTCTTTGCCGAGGAGCTACTAGAGCGAATCCATACTCAAAGATCAGAAGCCCTAACACCTGAAGACCGAGTACTCCCCAAACTTAGCTGGCGAAATGAAAATGGATTCTTTGTTGAAGTACGCGAATCAGATCTCTGCAAAGAGGCATTTGAAAGGGAAGCTTCTGCCTTAGCCAGGTACTTTTCCCTTCACGGAGTAGATCACAGCGAATTAGATTCTGCGCTGTATAGCTCGCGAAATAGAGCGAATGGAACACGCCGGATGGCATTCCCTAGACCGCCTGAAAAATCAGCTCTTAGGAAATTGTGCCCCGAATTTTGCGCTACTCTTGAAGAACTTCTTCCACCTCACATCGAGCCGAAAGTGAATATCGAGCAGATTCTTGCACTTCCGTGGGCTCAAGAATCAGATGGTACTTACCTCTTACGACTTTCAAGCATAACCGAAGCAGAAGAGAAACTTCTGCACCAATTACCGGCAAACGAAATTCGTAGGATTCGATACATTGAACAGGGATCTCACTTTACAAGAGGGTTCCTCGTTCAAATTTCAAATGATCCGGAAAGCCTCTACCAGAGGCTTTCTAGCTGGCATCCTGCAAAACGGCCAGAAAACCAGCCAACTTGGCTTCCCGGATTACAATTTGAGAGTTAATCAGCCCTGCTGATTACCGCGTCCACCGCCCCGCTTATTTTGTTTTCCCCCTGCTGCCCATACCGGCTTAAGGGAACTATCGCGAAGGTTAACCGTCTTACCATCGTAGGTAAGGGACTTGGCAATCATGTCACCAGCTTTCAGCTTATCTGTCCGAAAGGCTTCGAAAGAGATCTTATCTCCAACTCCTAGTCCGGGAGTTATCTTCTCTACCGCCTGCAACGCTCCAAGGTGAAGGTTCAGATTTGGGTTCGCATCAGTCTTTACTCGCAGGTGATAACCAGATTTTGAGCACCCGGTGGTCTTCTCACATGGCCCCTTAACAAGCTCCAAGACCTCGCCGGTTAGTTGAGACAATTCAACCTGAGTTCCCTTCTTTGCGAGGCCTACCGCATCACCCGCTCCTTTTTGAGCGAGCGCAGGAAACGCAACGGAGGAGTAAGCCACAATGACAAATAGAGTAACGAATAGCTTTTTCATAATGTACCTCCTAAGACACACAGCACATACTTGGCTTGTGAACCAATACTACTCCCTCTATTCAGGAGTACAAGATCTGGCATCGGCCCATGGCCATGATATTGGGCCAAAAACACCCCTCCTCAGCGCAAAAATCTTCAGGAATGCCGTCAACATCTTAAAGACCGCATTAGGGCATCAGGATTTCTTGACATCATAGTCGTAAGTTCTCCGACCATCACGCCACTCAACAAAAACTTCATCTTGAATCCGCTTGTCACGTGTTCCAACTGCGATTCCAACTGGCATAGCCTGAGTGTTAAATGCGTATGTGGGCTTTCCATGACGCGGGATACAGATAATTCCACCGCCTCTTTGAATACCCTTTCCAGAAAATTCTTCAAACTCCTCATCAACAATCCGCTTCATCAGATTCTCATCTTTGTGAAACGCTTCTGGATCTTTCCGTGCTTCATCTCGCACTCGCCCAATAATAAAGCCTGTAGGAAAGCATGCGAGCAACGCTTCACCATACCCAGTGGTTGTCATTGCGCAGAGATCATTGTCGGCATAAAGACCAAGACCAACCATCGGAGCATCTCCGATTCGCCCATTCACCTTGTGATTCACCCCTCCAGTGGAGATACAGGTAAACAGCCCCCCATCCATATCACTAGAGCACGCCCCAACAGTTCCGTGCCCAATTTCAGGATTTAGGTGATCTGGATTTGCCGAACCCGAGCTTCCAAGCACCTTATCTTTCGAGAACTCCCCCTCTTGCTTCCTCAAGGTTTCAACTACGTAAGGAGAAAGAAGCTCTTCGTGGCTCTTGACCCATCCATAGCGCTCTTTTCTCTCTTGTTCATGAGCGTCATAGGCCTCCATCAACTCGTGGGTCCAAACGGTGGACAAAGATTTTTCTTTCTGCAAAAGATCGCAAGCGACTCGAGATGGATACTTGAGCCGCCGAACATTCATGAGAGCAACATACTCTCTCTTTCCGTTCATGATTGCCGCATCGAGCAATACGATATTATTGGCGTTTGGATAACCACCATAGCCAGCATTAAAATATTCACAATCTTCCATCACCTGAACAGCTGCGGTGACGGCGTCCTCTCCCGTACCTCCATCACAGAAGGCTTTCCAGCCAGCATCCAAAGATTCTCTCATCACGGGCAATTTCTTATTCACACGATCCTCGGCAAGCTGCCCAGCACCACCGTGAATAATAAGACTCATGAATCCCGGGCCCGTTCCCATTGCAATCTCCATACTAAGGGGCAATCTCCATACTAAGGGGCAATCTCCATACTAAGGGCAAAGTTATCGATTGCATCCGTTATCTGTTACAGTAACATCAACGTTATCCGATAGCGCAAGAGCAGACTCAAGGATTTATTTTTATGACCACCACCGAAGACAAGCGCCCTACGCAACCGACAAAGAGGCTGCGGGATCTTTTCTCTAAAACCAGTGAGGATTCCGTTATATTTGCGACAGACGTTTTGTCGCAACCGAAGGGGAAGCGCACCATTGAGTACGATTTCGACGTTCAC
>JAGRAT010000389.1 GCA_020434495.1 Bdellovibrionales bacterium
AGGGAAAATTGCTAAACCAGCTAACAGAAAGATCGAGGTAAAGACACGCCACCTCATGATGCACCTCACAAATGGGAATCCATTCCCAAATAGCATCTAATCACCAATCGACGCCTATTCAATGCTGCGCTTTGAGCGTGAAGAGAATTTTGTTGAGATAGTTGAATGGGTTGCTCCAGAACAAACTGCTAGTGTCTGCGTTTGACGCAGATTTCTACTTCTGCTCTTAGGGGAGCTACCATAGAGGGTCCACGCCGATGACAAAGCTACGGTAAAAACGTAAGCAAGCAGCCGTGGACGGTTCCCGTCTGACCGTCAATCCCCTGCGTAACCGTCAGCTATCTTCCTCCAAGCTTCAGATCCTTGGGACTCTCTCGGAGCTACCTTAGGTAGATAATTTTTAACTGATATCTCTGAACCCCCTCTATTTGGGGTTATTTGCTGCAGAGCTTCCCTTTTATGTGTGCTAGGATTGCAGAGCTTTAGCTCGAAGGAGTTTTATGTCTGAAATTACCCCAACCACAGTGGTTCTCGTAGTTGTAGCACTCGTGTTTCTGTTCAATGCAATAGTGATTCTGCCCGAAAGTCATGCGGGAGCGGTCTTCCGATTGGGGAGATTCTTGCGAGTTGTAAAATCAGGAGTCAATTTTCGGATACCGTTCATTGATTTGGTAAAGAAGGTGGACCTCAACAAGGAGATCCCAGAATGGAAACGGCTCTCTCCCAAGGCCTTTGATTCCGCTGTTGAGACGGTCGTCTCCGGGACTTCCAGAACTCTATCAGCGCATACAGGTAAGAATTCTTCTTCCGCGCCGGACGTGAAGGTCTCCGCTGAGGCGGAGAAAATCTCGAATTGGCTACTCGCTACGGCGAGCGCTGAGCTCGGTGTTGATCTCAAGCAGGATCCTCTTGCAGGGAAAAGAATCGCAGAAGCTTCCCAGGCAGCTCTCGAAGATCTCCAAACGGCTGAGTCTTGCGAAATCTCCTTGCCGTTTATTTATGCAGACCAAAAAGGACCGAAGCATTTTAGCTACATACTTCAAAGTTCAAAGGTTCAGGAGATAGTGAGCGGTTAAGCGATACGAAGCCTCACTAAGCTCCTAGCGGCCAATCCTTATAGCGTTCGGGAACTTCCACGCCGTACGGGGTTCCATAACGATTCCAGAGCATACTTAAGTAGTCATGCACTCCAAGTGGCTTCCCGGTAGCTTTCTCTACCAGCTCTGGAAGGGGCAGTTTTCCAGCATCAGCGGCGACGTTGTCTTGAAACCATTTCCATAACGGGGCTTCGTTTCCCTTTTCAAGCTCCTCTTTGATCGATGGGTCTGAGCGTAACGCCGCCCCGTAGAATTGAGAGCTCACAACGAGAGCAACCAAGTACTGAGGAAAGTAGCCGAACTCTCCTTCTAGCATATGAGGGTCTTGTGCCAATCCGGTATAGACATCGGACTCCTTTACTCCAAGGATCTCAGAGGCAAGGTCATCGAACCGATCAAGAGCCTGCTCCGGTTCGAGTTCGCCATTTATCAGTGATCGCTCTATCTGATAACGAATGATGATGTGTAATGGGTAACGGAGATCGTCGCTCTGCAGTCTGATTGCGCTCGGTTGAGTCGGTATTGAGTGAAGGCTCTGGATGAAATCGGTGGCGCTCGTGTCGGCGAGCGCAGGACATGCAGCCTGGAAGTTTGTATAGTTTCCCTTCCAGTAAGCGTCTCCTTTTCCAATAAGAATCTCAGCAAACATTGCCGCACTTTCATCTAGTGCCATTGATACTCCTCGTCTTTCCAAGAGCAGTGGAGAGTTGCGTAAATCTGGACTAAGTGCCGAGGCAAGGAGGGCGTGCCCTGCTTCATGCCTTACATCAAGGAGGTTTAAAAGCGGATTTTCCACCTCACTCCCTAAGAGGATTGCAGCAAAGTTCGGAGAGAGCACGGAATATGCTGAAGGATGACCAGCTTGACCGATCTCATCCGGCCACTTCCATCCCATTCGTTTAACAACATCTCGACAAAGCGCTATGCCCTCATCTTGAGAAATTTCAAGTACTGGCATAGTTGAAGGCTCAATTCCTCGATTCTTTGCATCCTCAATGCTTTCAAGGATTTTTGCTTGTTCTGTAAGGAGTTCCTTAAATAGGTCATCGAGGAGCTCGGCCTTTATATCTGGGTCAAACTGATGGAGTAAAACATCGTACGGCTCCTTAGCGGTGGGAATGTTCGTTTTTGCAGCGAGATCTCTGGCGAGACGAACCACAGTTGAAAGTTGTTGCTCAACTTCTGCTCTTACCCCTGATTCGGGAAGCGACTCCTGCTCGTCGTGCATCCGTTCGTGAAGCCGTGTTCCAGCCGCAGCTGCCGCCACGAGTTTTACACGAATTTCCCGAATCTCTGGAGAAGATTGCTCAGACATCTCCTTTGCAAGCTGTAATTCACGCTGCTTTGTCGGATCCATCGGCTGAAGGGATGTCGCCTCACGAACTTCTGTAGAGAAAAGCGAAGAGGCGAGAAGCTTCTCTGAAACAGAAACTAAATTAGCGCGTATTTCATCAATCCCTTCTTCAGTTGGGCACTCTGGGCAGTCTTCATTTAGGTGAGAAGCATTGAGATAATCGAGGAGATTCGATACGGCTCTTAAGTGAACAAAAGTAGCAACAGGTTGTGGGAGCTCTCGACCGATGACGATTGATTGAAGTGAATTAGCAAGGTCGTTGAACCCTTGTTGGCGGGGGTCCCCTTCTGCAAGCTTGGTGTTTGAAAACCAGTTTACCACTGCTTCAGCAGAGATAAGGTTTCTGATTTCGAGAGGGGTGAGTTCTAACGCCTTATGAACTGTTGGCTTTGAGGGCCGTGGACCCTCAGTATTCGTGCCCGAATACATCTATCCTCCATTTGAATCCAATCCCGCTCCCTTCAATTGTTATGGGTACCGCATTTTGTTGGTGATTTAGGAAGATGGTAGGAAGTGGTGAATAGTCTACGTAAGTTACGGGAACTCGTGATTGTTTCGAGCCTGGCGTGGGGGTAAGGTAACGATGGTGTTTAGCGTCATTGAAGAAGGAGTGACGGTATGAGGCTTGGAGAGATTTATTTTGCCCTAGTTTTGTTTTTGGTCCTGCCTTGTATCTCCTTAGCTATTGAGGGGATTAAGAGCGAGCGAGTCCAATTTCCGGAGGGAGAGACTAAGGTCTCCATTAGCGCGCAAATTGTTGGAGACGAAACTGTTGATTACCTGCTGAAAGTAAAGGAAGGGCAAGAGCTTCGAGTCTCTCTGAAAACCGGTAATGGTGCTAATTATTTTAACATTCTTGCCCCGAACGAAGATTACATCGCGTTCTTCAACGGCTCCCTTTCCGACCCGCTAAATGAGTATTCCGGAAAAGTTCCCGCATCAGGGGATCTGAAGATTAGAGTATATTTGA
>JAGRAT010000390.1 GCA_020434495.1 Bdellovibrionales bacterium
GAGTAGTTATTGCTGATCTCTCCCTTGTTGATGAGGTGATGCAGAGTTTTGGATTGCTTACAGAGGTAAATCTCCGCTTCAAAGACGAGTTGGAAGGAGAAGCGGTAGCAGCACGGTTGCGAGAGCTCCTTCCGAAGGATGTTCTTATTGTTGATCCCGATAAGCAGTTTCAGCGGATTTCTCAAACCAGTGAAGCGCTTCGAATGAATCTTACATTTCTCGCCGCGTTATCCCTTCTTGTCGCACTGCTCCTCGGATTCCAAGTGATGAGCCTCCTTACCGTCCGACGAAAGGGTGACTATGCCACTCTCATCTCATTGGGCACTTCGCCGTCGCATCTTGGGAAGTTGATAGTGTTCGAATCCATGTGTATAGGGGTAGTCGGTGGCGTCGTTGGGGGACTGCTCGGTCACCTCTTGGGGGATTACACGGTTCGTGCGGTCCAAACGACCATCGATCACTTTTACACTCCTGTTTGGGAAAGAGGGGTACAATTTGATATCCATGTGCTTCTTTGCGTGGCGCTCTTGGGGGGATGTATCGGCCTCCTTGGTGCGTTGCTTCCAGCTTGGTCAGTTTTTGCTCGTCCCCCGCGCGAGTATTTTTCGAGGGAAAGTGAAAGCAGCTCATTACGACCGAGGGTAGGATATCTTTTCTTCTTTGGTATTCTCCTCATTGGGCTGGGAATGCTATCGGCGTCCCCCCAATTTTTGACTTCGAATCCTTTTGCTCCATTTCTTTCACCATTGTTTCTCTCAGTCGGAATGCTCTTACTTTCTCCAGCTCTTCTCTTTGCGTTCGCCTGCGTTGGAAGGGGAGTTTCTCAGTACATGGATTCAGCGAGCCTTATCGCTCTTGAATCTGTGACGGCAAGGCTCAGAGACATGAGTATTGCAGTTGGGGCTTTAGGAGTCGCTTTTGGAATGCTGATTGGCATCTCAACTATGATCTCAAGTTTTCGAGTGACCTTTCAAGAGTGGCTGGATCATATTCTGAAGGCCGATCTATTCGTCTCCCACTATGAGCTTACTGGAATATCCAATAGGGAGAGAGAGAAATTTTTGAACTATAGCGCGGCCAATCCAGCAGTTATTGGTGTGCATACTGCAACGCAGTACCCGTATACTTTTAAGAATTCGAAAGTGTTTCTGAGATCCACGAATCTCGAACTCTCTCGAGATTTCGACACCCTTGTCTTTCTCTCTCCTAAAGAGCCCCACTGGGATTCTGTATTACAAGGAGCCGGAGTCTTCGTTTCAGAATCTTTTTCACGAAAGTTCGATATTTCCGTTGGGGAAAGCCTATTGCTCCATCTCTCTGGTGAAAGCCTTGATTTTAAAGTTGAAGGGGTGTTCCAAGACTTCTCCTCGGACTTAGGCAGTATCTTAATCCATGATTCTGTGCTCTCACGATTCGCTCTGCCAGGTGGGCACGATCTCGGAATATCACTCTTCCTCAAGCCGAGTGCAGATGTTGAGCAGGTGCAACGGGAATTACTTCAGGAGTTTCCTGGGCGATTGAAGATGCGAGATCGGAGGGCTCTGAAGCTTGAAGCACTTCGTATTTTCGACAACACATTTACCATTACGTATGTTCTTCAAGGGTTAACACTGTTCATTTCCGCTCTCTTTCTCGTGCTCGCTCTCTTGCTATCGGTGTTTGATCGGCGAAAAGAGCAGCTCACCCTTCGAACTATTGGGGCTTCTTTTGGATTTCTTCAGCAGGTTGTAGTTCGAGAAGCGCTTATTCTCTCGGCCAGCGCAACGTTTCTTGGAGTTCTCCTTGGAGCGGCGCTCTCATGGGTTCTTGTCTATCGCATCAATGTAATCTTTTTTGGCTGGACGGTGAAGTTGCTGCCACCATACTTGGTCATGATTGCCGATATCGGCGGTTTCTTCGTAGTATCCGTTGCTTTGGCGGTGCTTATTTCCCGCGTATCTCTTCGTGAGATTCCTCTAGAGGTTTTGCGTTATGAATAGAAACTCATGCCTCGTACTTCTAAGCTCTATTGGAATGTTTTTGACGGCAGCATTTGTTCCATTTTTTCTTCGAGCAGATTTTCTTAGGGTAATGCCCGGGAAGCAGTTCTCATTTCCAAGAGATCACGGTTCCCACCATGATTACCCAGTAGAGTGGTGGTACTTTACTGGTCATTTGCGGGCCACTCCTCAGGATGGGGAGGAATCGACGTTTGGGTTTGAACTTACGTTTTTCCGAGTCGCTGTGAATCCAACATCTCGGGTGTCGAAAAGTCCCTGGCATGTTCAATCTCTCTTCCTCGCGCATGCAGCGATCACAGACGATAGAAACCGACAATTCTATTTCGAAAAACGTTCTCGTCGTCCAAGCTTTGATATTGCGGGGGCGAGTGATACCACACTGCATGTTTGGCTCGATGATTGGCGAGTAAAACGAGATGGTAGTGGTAACTTCCATCTCTCATTTCGAGCAGTAGATGAGCGATCAAAGAATCCCTTTTCCCTTGAGCTCACTTTGAATTCGAGAAAGCCGGAGGTGCTTCAGGGGATAGACGGTTATAGTCAGAAAGGGGCAGACGTTACGGATGCCTCTTACTACGTATCCCTTACTCGACTTGAAGGAGTGGGAAAGGTGATGCTCGGGGGAGCGGAGCAGGTGGTCTCTGCCTCTGCTTGGATGGATCACGAAATACTCTCCTCGAAGCCAAATGATGAGGAGGTAGGTTGGGATTGGTTTGCACTCCAGCTCGACAACGATTGGGAGTGTATGATTTATCACTTACGTCGCGGTACTCCTCAAGAGACCAGCCCATTTTCAGCTGGTAGTTGTGTAAATCCGAAAGGGGAGAGTCGAGCACTTACACTGAATGACTTCACTATTGAGCCGCTCCGATTCTGGTCTAGTCCGACTTCTGGGATTCGATACCCTGCAGAATGGAAGATATCTATTCGACCCTTTGATATAGACGTTACGGTGGCCCCAACCGTTGAGAATCAGGAGCTCGCATCAGACTCAGAAGGGTCTACGAGGACATATTGGGAGGGGAGGTCCTCCGTGAGGGGAGAGATGGGGGGGGAGCCGGTTACGGGCAGTGCCTACGTGGAGTTAGTAGGGTATGAGAGCGAGTGATTTTGCGCTTTTTCGGTCATTCTGCATTTTGAAACTGTGTTTTTAAGCACTTGAGCATTATCAATGCTTAAGGTTCGCTCTTCGGCTGTCGACCTTAGTCCAGTAATCGATCACTATACTCTCATGTTTAAAAATACTTTTAACTCCTTCCCAGTTCTTCTTCTTGTTTTCGTTCTCTTCGCGAGCAACGTTGTCGCTCAAAGCGAAGAGTGTGGTATTGACCATCCCGAACTTTGCAACTTCGATGTAGCACTTTTCTGCCAACGTCAAGGGGATGTGAATCTTAATTTCGCACTCGATATCGATT
>JAGRAT010000391.1 GCA_020434495.1 Bdellovibrionales bacterium
CAATAGTAGCGAGTACCATTGCTTAAATCTAGAAGTGTGGCCGTGAGGCCGCCTTCCGCTTCATCGAGTAAGTAAAGAAACGATGAAAGTAGTGGTATTTCACTGCGGCTTGCCCTCCCACTTATGCTACACCTCTCATGTTTCTTCACAGAGTCGGACTAGAGTCAAGCTCAACAGGGTCTTCTTTCCCCGCTGATTGTGCCAAGCCCGTTCCCTTGGCTGTGGTTTCGCTAGATAGTAGATAGGGACAGTGGGAATCTCGTTAATCCATTCATGCGCGTCACTAATTAGATGACGAGGCATTTGGCTACCTTAAGAGAGTCATAGTTACTCCCGCCGTTTACCCGCGCTTGACCTGATCTCTCAGCGTTGACATTCAGGGCACTGGGCAGAAGTCACATGCCACTCGCCACCGCTGTGATGAAGCGACATGCTGTGGTTTAATTAACCAGTTGGATTCCTCTTGTTCGTAACAGTTCCAAGCTGACACTTCCTTGTAGGCACAACACGTGGATTAACTAGAAAGGAATCAAGAGCCGCAGACAACAACCGAGGCCGTCACCTACAGCTCCATCAACCAAACTCCAGATAAGTCCCCGCTGACATCCCACATGTGTCCTCGGAGCCAATCCTTTTCCCGAGGTTACAGATCCAGTTTGCCGACTTCCCTTACCTACATTATTCTGTCGGCCAGAGGCTTTTAGCCTAGGAGACCTATTGCGGTTAACGGTACGGCCCGATGCTAGAGAACGAGATCTCCCCTGTCTTTTCCATGCGCACCCACGGGACACCCTACTGCACGAAGAAAGTGCAGCTTTCCAGGATAATTAACCGTGTCCCCGCGTGAAGCGATTCAACGGTCAATCCTTCCTTCAAAAAGAGACGACTGCGTCATCCGGGGCTCGTGGGCACGGTCGACAGGATCGTCACGCGTTGCCGCTTCATATCTCTGCATCCGGGTTGCGGAATGTTCACGCATTCCCTTTCGGCAAACCTGCACTATCACCGAAATGATAAGTGGCAGCTTTGAGGCGAGCAATTACACCTTGCCTTAGGACCGACTGACCCATGTCCAACTGCTGTTGACACGGAAACCTTCTCCACTTCGGCCTTCAATGTTCTCCATTGAATATTCGCTACTACAACCAAGATCTGCACTCATCCACGCTTCACAGAGGCTCACGCCAGCTGCTTCGCAGCGTGGACCACGCACTCCTACGCAAGCCCAGCTTTTTGATACTGGAGCTCGGCCGACTATGGGTGGATCGCTTGAGCATCATCCATTTTCGGGACAGGTTCATTCGGCAGGTGAGTTGTTACACACTCATTATCGGATGCCGACTTCCATGGCCACCGTCCTGCTGTCTAGATGAACCTACACCCTTTGTGGGATCTGATGAGCGATCACTCGGATACCTTAAGTCAGCTCTCGGTTCATCCCGCGTCGCCAGTCCTGCTTACCAGAAGTGGCCCACTTAGCACCAGGATCCTACGTCAGGGTTCAATGAAGTAACCCCGAGCTCACGCCCATTTAAAGTTTGAGAATAGGTCGAGGAAGCGATATCCCCAATGCCTCCAATCATTCGCTTTACCAGACGTGACTCCTTTCATGGTGCTAGCTATCCTGAGGGAAACTTCGGAGTGAACCAGCTACTAGATGGTTCGATGGGTCTTTCGCCCCTATACCCAGCTTTGACGAGCGATTTGCACGTCAACACCGCAACGGACCTCCACCAGAGTTTCCCCCGGCTTCGTCCTATCCAGGCATAGTTCACCATCTTTCGGGTCCCAACAAGTGTACTTTACCTCAAATCCTTTTCCAGTAAATCGGGATCGGGCTGTGCTGCACCCTCAGGGGTTGGCACATCTCCCTTTCAGTGTGGCTTGTGGGTTTGACACCCTAAGCCTCGCACACGTGTTAGACTCCTTGGTCCGTGTTTCAAGACGGGTAGTTCAAGACCGCTATGTCTGACATAGGCCTACGAGACTTTACCTGCAACGTCCGAATAGGGGCAAGGACATCGTCCGGAGACTCCGACACTTACCACCCAAACGACCGCAACAGTTTACATCCTCAGCCCATTCACATCCTGGCCGATCTGCCCTCAAGGACGCAGACGCCGGAGCCTCTCGCGTTCCCAGGATAGACGACCCGAATGAGACCAGACGTCCTAACCATAACCCCGAGTGAACGAAGAATGATCAGGATTTTGACGCGTCTCGAACTCTTACCACTCATCGGTTTCAGGGACTTTTAACTCTCTTTTCAAAGTTCTTTGCATCTTTCCATCACTGTACTTGTTCGCTATCGGCCTCCGGGAGATATTTAGCCTTAGCAGAGGGATACCTGCCGATTTGTTCAGCATTCCCAAACTGAACGACTCTTGCCTTTTGGGGTGTGGACCAGTTGGCTCATCGAGGACGTACGGGACTCTCACCCTCTTTGGATACGCCATTCCAGGAGACTTACCTCGATGCCACCAGAACCCTTGGGGCTTGCGCTACATCTCGGACATCCGTGGGACGCCGATTCGGCTTGGGCTCTGCCCTGTTCACTCGCCGTTACTAGGAGCATCGCTGTTGCTTTCTTTTCCAGCGCTGAGTGATATGCTTAAGTTCAGCGCGTAGATCTTCAACAGCTGAGGTCAATGAGAAGTTTTGACGAGCTCCCATTTTTTTCTCGGCTTGCCTTATGAAATTTGAAATCCCACGAGACCAACCTTTGAAAAAGGGTGGTCGCTCTTGAAGGTCGAAAATGGATTGCTCCCTTTCGACCCTGCATCTCAGCGAAGCGGCGAGACGGGATGTCTCGCTACATCGCCGTATCCCCTCCTCGCTTAAATTTCGGAGCTCTCGCTTAAATTAAGCGAGAGGCCCTAAAAATTAAGCGAGGGGGATTAGATTTTCAAGCGACACTCAACTGCTGATGGGCGTGGGCAAAACCCAGCCCGCAAATGCGTTCGACGACCTGATGAGTCTCATGCTTCTGCAATTCCCATTGAATATCGCATCTTGCTGCGGTCTTCATCGATCCCAGAGCCAAGACATCCACCGATAAGTGCAATTGGTGTCACCTCGCATCAACCGCGGTCGATGCGAGGGGAACGTTTTGCTTTCGGCTCAGGGTTTTGATTTCCTTCCATCATTTTCCAAAAAATATCCGATACCGAAAAGCTTAAGCTCTCGCTTAAATTTTAGCGGATACCGAGACATTCTTCGTTAAATGATCCTGCTGCAGGTTCACCTACAGCAACCTTGTTACGACTTTTGCTTCCTCTAGCTGAGAAATATTGTTGAGATTTGGCCCAAATCAAAACGCGAACGCCTTGACGAACCTCCCCTCAACTCTATCCCACAGCCAATCGGTAGCAACGACGGGCGGTGTGTACAAATGGCAGG
>JAGRAT010000392.1 GCA_020434495.1 Bdellovibrionales bacterium
ACACCTATTCCTCATAACGGGTGTCGACCACGTAAGAGCAGACGAGTGTAACTACAGATTTAGGGAGCGATTAGAGAGATGGCAAAGTATATAGGTCCTGTTTGTCGGATGTGCAGAAGAGAGGGCGAGAAGCTCTTTTTGAAAGGCGAGCGTTGCTATACGAGCAAGTGTTCAGTGGAGCGCCGAGAGGGTGGTCCAGGTCAGCACGGAAAAGGGCGCCAGCAATTTTCTGACTACAAAGTGCAGCTTCGAGCAAAGCAGAAAGTCCGTCGCTCGTACGGTATCCTTGAGAAGAAGTTTCGTGACTACTTTAAGGTTGCCGCAAAGAGCAAAGGAGTGACTGGTACTGAGCTCCTCGTTCAGCTTGAGACTCGGCTCGATAACATCGTTTATCGACTCGGGTTTGGAACTTCTCGTGCGCACGCTCGGCAGGTGGTAAATCACGGTCATATGAGAGTAAACGGCAAGCGAGTCAATATTCCGTCCTACCGAGTAAAGGTAGGAGATGTGGTCGAGGTGTCCGATAAGGCTCGGAGCGACCTCAGCATCGGAGCCGCGGTATCTCTTGGGGAAAGTCGTTCTATTCCTGAGTGGCTGACCCTCGATCGGGAGCAGTTTCGTGGCACGGTAGTAGCACTACCGAATCGTGAGCAGATTCCTCGTTCATACCAAGAGCAGCTTATTGTGGAGTTGTACTCGAAGTAGTGAGGATCTGATTTCCGGGCTTCAGGCTGTAACGGGTATTGCCACCCAGTATGGCCTTGGGAAGACCCTAAACTTGAAAGATGGGGTGTGCGCCCTCCTATCTTTTGTAAACATGGGGCGTTGCTAAATTTTGTAGAAATACCAAAGAGGGAAGCATGAAAAGAGTTACACTGCGGGACCTGATTAAGCCGAAGAGAATTGAGGTTGAAGCGGGAACCCTAGATGACCGGTATGGTAAGTTTGTTGCGGAACCCCTTGAGCGAGGTTTCGGGCTTACGGTCGGAAACAGCTTAAGAAGAATCCTCCTTTCATCTTTGCAAGGTTCAGCGATTACTTCCGTTCAGATTGACGGGGTAATGCATGAATTCTCCACAATCCCTGGAGTTCTTGAGGATGTAACGCAGATTGTTCTCAACCTGAAGGAAGTGGTTACCCTCCTTGAGGATAAGGATGAAGCGTATCTTACCGTGGAGGCAACAGGGCCTTGTGAAGTTACTGCTTCAATGTTGACTGGCGATCCGTCGGTGCAGATTCTTAACCCAGAGTTGAAGATCGCTACTCTTAGCGAAGGGTCAACCCTGCGCATGACCGTCACCGTTAAAGTTGGACGTGGATACGTGTCAGCTGAGAGAAACAAGGTTGAAGGTGCTCCGATGGGCACTATCTTCGTTGATTCCGTTTTCTCTCCGATCCGAAGAGTGAATCATGTTGTGACCAACGCTCGGGTAGGGCAGCGGACAGACTATGACAAGCTCACGATGGAAATCTGGACCGATGGGAGCATTGATGCTCGCTCGGCCGTTGCTCAAGCAGCGCACATCCTCGTAGACCAGCTTAATCTGTTCGTTGGTGAAGGATTTGTTGTTGAGGAAGAGCAGCCAGTTATTGAAGAGCCGAAGAAGCAGCTTAATGAGAATCTCTTCCGACGTATTGAAGAGATCGAGCTTAGTGTTCGAAGTGCTAACTGCCTTGAGAACGCTGATATTAAGTACATCGGAGAGCTGGTCCAAAGGACAGAGGCTGAAATGCTTCGGACGAAGAATTTTGGCCGAAAGTCTCTAAATGAGATTAAAGAGATTTTAGGTGCCATGGGGCTTTCTCTTGGATTGAAGTTGGAAGACTTCCCTGAGAGAGCGCAACTTGATTCGATGCATAGAGAGCAAGTAGAGCAATAGTTGCTCTCTTACCATGTTGATGTGGCCGTTAGTCTAGATTTGGGCGGGCTACTAGGCAGATTTTGATTGAATGGATGAGAAGTTATGAGACACGCAAAGGCATTTAGGAAGTTCGGGCGAACAGCCGCTCACCGTAAGGCCATGTTTCGAAACCTCGCTACTTCGCTGTTGAAAAACGAGCGAGTAGAGACAACCCTTGCGAAGGCAAAAGATCTCCGAAGAGTGTCGGAGAAGCTCATTACGCTCGCGAAGGTGGATACCTTGCACAATCGTCGGCAGGCCTATGCGTATATTCCTGAGAAGGCCGTAGTGCATAAGCTGTTTGCTGAAGTGGGTCCAAAGTTTGAAAAGCGCCCTGGTGGGTACACCCGTGTTCTGAAGACTGCTCGGCGGGCTGGTGATGCTGCTGAAATGGCCATCATTGAACTCGTTCAAGAGGAGTACAAGCCGAAAGCGAAAAAGAAGGCTCGGACAAAGAAGGCCGACGAATCTACAAAAGCTACACCGAAGAAAGCGGCTGCTGAAACAGAATCAGCAGAGAAAGAAGAGAGCTCTGCTGTGGTTGAAGCCGTTGAAAGTGATGCAGCTCCAAAAGAAGACGAAGCGAAGTAGTCAGTCATGATGTTCAAAGACAAAAAGATTCTCATTCTTGGCGTAGCCAATAAGAAGAGTATCGCCTGGGGAGTCGCTGAGGCACTTCACAAGGAAGGGGCTCAGCTTGCCTTCACGTATATGAACGAGGCGATAGAGAAGCGTGTTCGACCACTTGCCGATGAGCTTGGTGGTGCGCTGGTGCTTCCTTGTGATGTGCAGTCCGATGAGGAGCTCGATAACCTCTTCTCTGAACTTGAGGGACGTTGGGGGAGTCTTGATGGAGTTGTTCACTCGGTTGCTTACGCAGAAAAGGACGACCTCGCGAATCCGTTCTCCGAAACAACCCGTAGTGGATTTCAATTGGCGCTAGACATTAGTGCGTACTCGCTCGTTGCGATTGCGGGGCGGGCCAAAAAGCTTATGACTGAGGGCGGTAGTGTTATCACTATGAGCTATCTCGGAGCCGAGCGAGCTGTTGAGAACTACAATGTTATGGGAGTTGCGAAAGCGGCTCTTGAGTCCTCAGTTCGTTACCTCGCTGCAGAGCTTGGACAGTCAAATATTCGGGTAAACGCCATTTCCGCTGGTCCAATAAAGACACTCGCTGCCTCTGGTATCCCAAAATTCAAAGAGCTTCTCGCTCATTTTGCTGAAAAAGCTCCGCTACGGAGAAATGTGGATCCAATTGATGTTGCAGGGACGTCACTTTATCTCCTAAGTCAGTTAAGTTCGGGAGTAACCGGGGAAACTATCTACGTTGATGGTGGGTACTCCATTGTTGGCGCCTAGAGAATCGTTGGCGCCTAGAAAGTCCTCCAGCAAAACCTTTCTATTGTTTCTACTATACTGCCCGCAAATGAAATTCCCGGTCTCGTCGTAGAAAGCTGATCGCTTTCGGCTGATTCTACGGGCAGTATTT
>JAGRAT010000393.1 GCA_020434495.1 Bdellovibrionales bacterium
CAACTTCGTAGACTTGTTTTATGCACCTTGCCCAGTAAGAGGAGGGGGCATGCTCGATCTCTGGCAGCTCCTCGATATCGTCGTTGTCTTCTGGAGGAGGAAGCTTTTTCCTCTCGCCGCGAGCTCGGCAAGAATAGTATCCGTAGTATCTGGTCACGGACTCATAAGAGTGTTCGGCACATGCGCAACGAGAAGTGCAAGGAATTCTGTGGCGTCAAATTCGTGCGTGGCGCCGTCTTGCTCAGATAAAACACAATCGCCGGAGCGATATGAGCGAACTTTTCGGGCACTTTGTTTGAGATAACGGCGTCATCGAAAGTAGTTTTAGAGCGCTTTGCGAGGGCAGCAATTAACCTTAAGAGCACCCGCCGCGTGAGGAAATCGACCACAAACGAGACGAGAACAACACATCCAAGCGCTAGAACGTAGCCTGCTGGAGATGCAATTGAGGGTGGAACTGAATAGTGAACAAGAAGTTCTGTAATCTTTTCAATCATTACTCACTAAGCTTGAGCTCACCCTCCACTTTTCCAGAGATTACATCTCGAAACTCGATCTGTGAAAAATCTTTAATTCCCTTCTCTTTTACGAAGTTCTGAATCCCACCAAAAAATTTCTGCTTAGCAAAGGGCGGCATGGCAGACATGGGGAATTGCTGCACAAAAACGATAAAAGTCTTCCCTTCTGTTTTAAAATCTCGAATCTTCGGACCAGCAATCGGATTGCCGGCAAGATACTCACCTAACTGAATGGAACCACTTGAACCCGCGGCTGACGGCTTCTCTGAAGTGGTCTCTCCAGACGACGCGTCTCCTCCTGAGGCACTCGCTCCCGTGGAGAGCTCTCCAGATGCAAGCTTTGCTTCGAAACTCTGCAAGAACGTTCCCAATCGGAGCCGTGCTTCTTCGTTTGGCGCCAACGCTAGGGCTTTTTCGCCTTGAGCTTTCACCTGCTCTACGTCACCAAGCTGCGCAAATGCCAAGGCAAGAAAGGCGTGCGCCTGGAAGCTAGAGGGATTCCGTTCGACAACCCCCTCCAATATCTGACGAGCTTCATCGGCTCGACCGAGGAAGGTCATCGTGCTTGCATACCGCGCACGGGTGGAATCGTCGTCTGGCCGAACATCCAGGTACTGCTTATAAAAATCCAGAGCTTTCGTAAAAGCCTGCATCTCAAAGGAGACATCTCCCATAAGAATGAGAGCTTCTGCATCCTTCGGATCGAGATCGAGCGCTGTCCGCAAGGCATCCACTGCTTCGAGTGAAGCTCGCTGTCTATCAATAATTCCTTGATTTGCTTTTGAGAGGAGCTCCCGTGCCAGCGAGATCCAAACTCCGCGATCCTTAGGACGTATCTTTGTTGAGTCTCTGAGCTTCTCAATATCAGGGTCGTTGTACTCAACTTCACTTTGGCCATGTTCAGCCGGGGTAAAGTTTGCAGTTGGAGGCTTTCCAATCAGGGAGGATTGAAATTTCCATAAGCCGTAAGTTGAAGCACTTCCAACAACGAGAACAGTCAAAAGATATAATGGGATAGAGTTACGCATAGGTTCGTCAACGTAACACAGAGAGACGGAGACTCCCACCGGGCAGCTTGGATTAATGTGATTGAAAAAGCGCCCCCTTGAGCGATATTAGCTGCTCAAGGAGACACTTTGCGATTTGCTCATTGAGGGGAAGCGCTAAAACCCAAGTAGCCCTTGAAAGTCTCCAAGTCCCTCTAGGCCACCATCCATTGCGTCGGGACCACCACCAAATCCGCCGCCTGGTCCGGGTCGATGAGGACGTCCACCAGTACCACCACCTTGACCGCCAAGGAATCCACCTGGTCCGGGGCCATGTTCCTTACCGCCGCCAAAACGTGGGCCACCTGCTCCGGGTCCGCCAAATCCATGGGGGCCTTTACCGTCACCACCTCCAGGACCTTGCATTCCGGGGTGCATCATTCCACGGCGCTTTTCCATGAACTGAACAACCTTCTCTTGCTGATCTGCAGTGAGAATAGATTTCAGCTCAATAAGCCCTTCAATTCGTGCTTCATTTAAAGCAGTAGTTTTCTCATTAACACTTTTGGCTTTTGCACGAATGCTCTCTGGGTCAGCGTTCACATCCCTTATAAGCTCACCAAGGGCGGCTCTCTCACGCCAAAGCTCTTCGCCGAGCTCTCGATTACCCGTTCGCTTCTCGCGAAGGGTCTTTAGCTTCCCCATCTGTTCATCAGAGAGACCAAGTCGCTCCTTTATCATCTCTTGCATCTTCGCTCGCTGCTCAGGAGAAGGTCCTTCACCACCGCGAAATTCACCACCTCCGCCTCTTCCAAAGTGTGGTTGCGCAATTGCAGTAGCCGCAATGCACAGGAGCAACACCATCAGTATTGCAATCTTCTTATTCATAATAGCTCCTCAAAAGATCCAAGCTCTTCGCTTGATAGCTCACTCACTAAGGAAAAGTTAATGTAAAAATCAGAGATGACCTCGCTTGCTTCTTCTATTGTCACTGGCTCACTCAGCGTCACCTGTCGCTGAACGCTAGGTTCTGTAAACAGAAATGGCGCGAGGAAAACCACGGCCCCAGCAAGCGCAAAGCGAGGAATTCTTCGGTGCAATATGCTTTTTGAAGATCGGGTACTTTTCGAAAAGTCTGCAACAAGAATCTCCCGCTTTAACGCTCTCGGAGCACGAATAGAGTTAAGAGCGTTCACTCCCGCCGCTAACGGACCGGTGAAGCACTCTCTTCCATCATGTTCTTTATCCTGGTTCATACCTTTTCCTTATCTCCCAAAAAGACGTCACAGCCCCTCTTCTGGTTTACTCCCCAGTAAATTCTGCTTTTAATCTGTCCACAGCACGCTTCAGGTGGGCCTTCACGCTCCCTGGTCGAATCCTTAAAAACTCAGCGGTCTCCGCGGTTGAAAAGTCATGTAAATGCCTAAGAATAAACACCTCTCTCTGCTTCTGTGGCAACGCTTCTATCAGCTCTCTGAGCTTCGTCCCGACGATATCCAAAGTCGGGGTATAGGAAGGCTCAAGCCCCTCAGTCAGCGCAACTATCGCTCGCTTCAGCTTCCTTAATCGGTCGATACAGGTGTTTCTCGCTATGCGGTAAAGCCAAGCTTTTTCATTTTCGATCGAGTCAAGAGCGCTCCGTTTTTGATGAGCTTTCAAGAAGGTCTGCTGAGTAGCATCTTCAGCATCAGCAGCAGTTTTAGACATGTGAAAGCAGTACCGGTAAATCGGCTCGTAGTATTTCTCAACCAGCGCTTCCCAATCTCTATCGTTACCCATACCGGTGTTGAATAAGTGTCAGATATAGAGCGCTTCTCGAAAGTTATTGCCGCGAAGCAGTGATAACTTTTAGCGCTCGTCTGCCGTAGGACAGACCTCCCA
>JAGRAT010000394.1 GCA_020434495.1 Bdellovibrionales bacterium
CCTCCGGGGGGCTTCCGGCAATTTCAATTGCCTCCAGCATAATTGATAAAGGGGCATTCGGAGCAAAAAGTCCGCTGGAGTGAGCCCCTCTATCCAATCTGAAGCATACGTTCGACGGAAAGAAGGGCTCTCTGCCGCAAATCTTCATCAAGTTCAATGCGTGTTTCGTTATGAGTAAGTGCGTGGAGGACGTCTTCTAGGGTAATTTCATTCATGTGCGGGCAGCGAACACTACACAAGCGAGCGATCTCCTTGTCCGGTGCTTCCGCAATAATATTGTCCCCCATGCTGCATTCAGTCAGGATAAGAAACTGCTTCTTGGGAGAGTCTTTAACATATTGAACGAGTCTCGTGGTACTTCCTGAATAGTCCGATGCCTCAACGACATCCGGAGAGCTCTCCGGATGGGTAATTACCTCAATCTCTGGAAATTGCTTTCGAGCATTTTCGATGTCCTCTACTGTAAACTGCTCATGCACTTCGCACTTCCCATGCCAGGCAATTACGAGACCTTTTCCTTCTTGCCCAGGAAAAACCTCGCTTTCAACTAGGTTTCCGTCTGAAGTTTTACCGACAACCATGTAAGGGCGACCAGACTCAATTGCGGTGTTCTTTGCGAGATATTCATCAGGAAGGAAAAGCACTTTCGGAGCCCCAAGGTGCTCAAGCACCTTAGCGGCGTTGCTCGAAGTACAGCAGTAATCTGCTTCAGCTTTGACATCAGCATAGGTGTTTACGTAAACGACTACCGGAACGCCCGGATACTTCGCCTTGAGCGCGCGCACATCTTCGGCGGTAATGCTTGCTGCGAGGGAACATCCAGCGACCTTGGCTGGGAGGAGAACGGTCTTCTTCGGATTTAGAATCTTGGCAGTCTCTGCCATAAACCGAACGCCGCAGAAAATTATCGGGTCTTTCTCGGTTTTGGCTGCTTCTCGCGACAATCCAAGAGAATCTCCCGCTAGGTCAGGTACCGTGTGGAAGAGGGCCGGCTCCATGTAGTTATGCCCAAGAATGATAGCTCCACGCTCTTTTTTCAGACGGTTAATCTCGTATACGAGCTCCGCCTTAATCTGCAATTCAGCATCAGGCACGACCCGAGAGAGACGCTCTCGCATAAGGGTTAAGGTTTCAGAAATAGAACTCGCTTCTATGGACACTTTTTCCTCCCGCAATGACCGGTCAATCGTTGGTGGCTATTCGTTGTCTTCTCTCATCGGGGGAATAATGAGTACCGGACAAGGAGAGGATGCTACTACTTTTTGAGTATTGCTGCCGAGGAAGAATCTTCCAACGGCGCCCTTTCCCTGACTTGCCATCACGATAAGACGCGCATCCACTTCTTTCGCGTAGTTCACGATAACTTTTGCCGGATTCTCCTCGGAAAACCTGACTATTGCTGCCGACCCATCTTGAACACCGTGGTCTTTTAAAAACTGACCTAAACGTTCTTGCTCATCTTGCTCATAGGTCTCTTTCATCTTTCTAAGACTCTCTGGATCATTAAGCTGTCGTTGAAGCGCAAGCGGAAGCTCGAAGTGCGGGCATGCATAGACTACCCGGACTTCAGCGTTGGTAGTTTTGGCGTGCTGCAGTCCTTGACGGATGGCGTCAACAGACTGCTCGGAAAGATCTGTGGTGATAACGATTATATTCTGTGCCATGGGGGTATCCTCCCTCTTTCTTTCGAGTACAACGTGGGAACGAAGTGTCGGCTGGTGAAACCTCTCTCCTTCCTCTTAAGAGATTATAAACGCCTACGAGGTGCTTCGATCAAGCCCTTTGAAATGACTCTATCTCTTTCAGGAGCCGTTTCGATTCTTTAATGAGCTCCTGAAGTTGATGGAGATCGATATTCGCTCCAGAGCCGTAGGATATCGCATCAAGCCTGTCTAGGTGCCTCGTAATTGCTGTCAAGAGGGCTGCCTCGGTGATCTGTTCTTGAAGCTTCGTCTCCAATAAGTATCCGCGAAAGACCTCTCGATTTCCGGATGAATCAAGCAGTTGCGAGAGATCTCGCACAAACTCTTCTCGAAGTTGCAATGGGTTCGATGTCCTCTCAATACCAGAGTGGTTCGAGCGAGGACTCGCGGCGACGGCAGGTGCAAAAACGGTATTTTTCACCACCCAGAATGTGCCAAAGAGGAGAAGGGTTAGGGTAAAAAAGAATAGACTTAGTGACCAGGAGATGGTTCGTCCGAGATATTCAAGGATGGTTTCCTCTTGATATCTGTACACCCTTTGGGAAGAGGTTTCTCCTAGCTGTTCCGGTGAAGCAGTTTCCCTTCCTCCCTCGGCCGGAGCCAGGGAGGTCTGACCGCTAGGCGATGGAGCTACGGTAAAGTGAATCAGTCGGGTTTTAACGAGTTCGTATTTTTGAGCTTTCGGATCGAATCTCAGCAGAGAAAATCCAGGAATTTCATAATCACCGGCGTGGTCTGGAACCAACGAGATCCGAAAGCGCTTCTTAAGGAAGAATCTTCCTCCTCGAAGCGCCACCACCTCTTCAGGGGTGTCGTTATAGATTTTCATCCCCTTGGGGATCTCCAACGTGAGACTATCAATCGGTCTGATATTGCCATCGCTCTCCACGTT
Organism: Bdellovibrionales bacterium; assembly: GCA_020434495.1. Taxonomy (GTDB): domain Bacteria; phylum Bdellovibrionota_C; class UBA2361; order UBA2361; family RFPC01; genus RFPC01. Next base: position 2,596 of record JAGRAT010000394.1, read on the forward strand.
TACGACAACCGTTTTCCCTTCACCGAGGGTAACCGAATCGGTATCTACGCCAAGGGAGAGGGAGAGATCCCCAACGACGATCTGTTCATGACTACGTGCACCTCGAAGATTCTCTGGCACCGGCGGAAGGGGGAGAACTTGAAGAGTGGTTGGCTCAGACCGCACGGTAATCTCTTTCGTTCTAGTCATTCCGAAAAAATCAGGATCGAACAGACGAAATCCGGACATCGGGCCTGATTTCATTGGCTCTTGGACGGTGAGCTTTAGAATGGCAGGGGGCAGTTCTATATCACCAGATTGTAATGGGAAGAGAGCGTGTTGTACTTCATGTAAGGCTATCGGCTTTCCGTTGTTCCGAATGGTGCGTACTCGTGGTTCTCCAAGGTTCTCTTTCCAGAAACCATCATAGGCAAAACTGTCAAAACTCCCTCTCGTCACTCTTAGCCTTGAATAGAGCTTAAGAGTGGTGATGAGCTGTTCGCCTTCAAATACTTTATTTTTGGAGAGATCTCGAACGAGATAGACATCCTTTAGCGGAGTCCCAGGGGAGGATGATGTCGGTTGTTGAGAGTGGTGCACGGTAATAGGAACAGTTAGAGGCTTAATCGTCTTCAGTTGCCCGTCAATCTCTATTGTCCCAGTGGGTGTTCTTAGGGTTCCAGCTCGTTTGGGGGTGAGATTAAACATATAACTCACCTGCGACGTTGTCTGGCCGTTCACAATTTGAATATTCGAGCTGGAACCCGAGTAGCTCGAAGTAAAATCCTCGGAATC
>JAGRAT010000395.1 GCA_020434495.1 Bdellovibrionales bacterium
ACATTTTTTAACAGATTGGCCTATCGGAGAAACTCCGGCCTGGCAAAGTCAGATCGCGGTAACATAACCGCTAATACCGAGGCGCTTCTTGGCAGAGAGGAGTGTTCGCTCGATTGAATCCTTATCACTTGAATCACAGTAAAAACTCACCACCCGATTCGAGCCATCAGCTCGAATACCGCCTGGTTGAAATTGAGCATGGAGCCTTTGGGTGGGCAGAACGACCGAAAGACGAGAGAAACCGATGACATAGCTCTCGAATTCCTGGAGAAGGGTTGCAAAGGCCCTTGGCGGAGATTCCCCTTCGATTGAATGACCAAAAAGAGCAGCTTTCAGCTCTCTGGCAGAAAACTCTTTCACCGTGGTGCCTGCGACCGAGAGCACAAGGGTTGGAACCTTATGAGCAAGAATCTGATCCCGGAGCTCCTGCAAAATCCGCACATATCCGGACCGGTTACCAAAACGCCAGTCCCTGGTTGCGCTCAGATCGAGCTGAACCTCAACTTTAACAGAATCCCCATCCTTTTTATGCTGCACTACAAGCGAATCGCGCTTGGCTGAGGCCCTCCAGTCTATCTGCCGGAAACTGTGGCTGCCCGGAAGATACTCAGCAAAAGACTCAAAAGAGCCGGTAGAGGCAGGAGGAGAATTTCGGGCTTTATCTTGAGTCGCACGAGGGAAGCGAGTACCAACCGCCTCCAATTGCCTATCACCTCCCTTACTCGACAATTTCTGGATTGAACCCCACACTTGGTCTACAAACCATTCGTCTGAACTTGCACCAACAATATCCATGAGCTTTATCAGCACCTGCTTTCTGCTCAACCGTTCACCCTTCAAAAGACCCGCTTTCTCCCTCCAATGAGAAAAGGTTTTTGGCTCTGGCACCGACAGGGCATAGAGGAGCAAGGAGTCTCGAGAATCCATTGGCAAAAATCTCTCATCAAAAAACTTCCTCCGAAAATCGTAGATCGCCTCCTCTGTGCCTCTCTTGTCACCTGCATCAAAGCGTTCGGCAATTTTCGTCGTGGCACTTTGATAAAGATTGCGAAAGGCATCGCCGTCTGATGACTCAGCATATCTACTCGCCAAAGCCATCTCACAAGAACTCAGACTATGCGGCTGTTTAAGTCGTTTCAAAAACTCTCTGTGAATCGCTGCAAGCATCGATTCGCTTGTCTCTTCGGGGAAAAGCCAAATCAGCTCTTCAAAGTCCTCCGGAAACCCCTCCTTCCATCGGGAAAAGACTTCTTCCATTGTTTCGTCAGCGGAAGATGGTTTCAGCTCACCGAACTCTCTCTCAAGTCGGGAGAATCGATTTATAACGACCTCATCATGCAATTGAGCGAGGTCTCTCAAAACAACAAGCGGAACAGTTCTAAGGTTCATCATCTCCGCCGTGCGCTCTTCTCCATCTTTAAAGTACTTCTCACTCATGATCATTGCAGAGCTCTCACCAGAGGATCCGCCGAGAATCTCAGCAACAAATTCATGAGAATCTCTATCTCCACACACCTTCCAAACTTCTCTCGGCTCCCTTTCTGGACGGCTGATAGATTCAAGGAACCTTTCGGAGACAACCCCTTCGTCCTTTAAAGTCTGCAAGACGTTCTGCCAAAAGTGCATTGCACTTGGCAGTGCTTCAGACATCTCATTCATTGCCAAATAGGTCATTGGATTGCTCGGAAGAGCAGGATTTTGCCTGGAATCTATGACATCTAAGATCTCCTCCTCTACTTGCTCAGTGAAATCTTCACTCAAGCCAACTCGATCTCGAAAAAACTCCCAATGTATTCCGTTCAATTCCAAAAAATCATTCTTCCGTACTGCCTTACAAATCCTGCTACAAAGCTGGCCACGTAACTGCTGTTTCGTTTCCTCGGTAAAGTCAAACCCCTCATCGGAAGCCACAATCTCTTCCTCATACTCCCCAATCCTCGCAAAGCACGACAAGAGATACTCAGTCTCTTCAACCTTCAACCCTGATCCTTTGTTCATCCCCGCAAGTACAAGACTTTTCGGAGAGTGTCCAGCGGCTTCAAAATACGCTTTGAGATCTCTCGCAAATTCACTCTGGAGCGCCATGGAAGTTGGCCCATGCCCAGAGGCTACCTCCTTCATATAGCCAATGAGTTTGACTATTGAAGTAAGACGAATCGGATCACTTTCATCCTCCAGGGCTACATCTACTCCTCTACTCAGGAGAGTAGAGATAGCAGGATAGAATTCAATCGGATCAACATGCTGCCCTCTTCGGAGAGCGCATCCAACCGTTCGCTCAAGCAACGAAGAAAGGGCGGAATCTTCGACATCTTCAAAACAGGCATCCTTGAAGCAACCTCGAAGTACAGCAACGGGTACATATGGAGTATCCCCCTCTCGGCATCCGGCGTATGGGTCTGCCAGATAATTCAATATGCTGGGAGTTCTGGGAAATTCCGGACGTTTTGCAAACATAGCAAGACATTGAGCAGCAAGGTGTTTAACAAACTGTGAAGCGTCCGGATCAGTATTGACTCTCATGAGTAGAGATTCGTCTCTCGCTGCAAACCCATAGAGGAGCCTGCCCCTTGGAGTCTCTTCCTGGAGCTCCTCCCAACTCTTCGCCTGATAATCGTGCTTAAACTGATGACCTTCACCATGAACTACAACGGCTTCCCCAATTGCATTTTGATAGGAATCTTCGTATTTGTCCCTAAGCGAACAGATGAATTCTCGTGCTTGCTCGGGATCGACCGAGGACAGCTGCTCTTCCGCGAACTCCCACTCTTCGATGGTCATAAGGGTAAGAAATAGCGCTCTTCTACTATCTGCCCAGTAGGTTGGATCAAAAACTCTCATCTCACCTTCCTGGCCAAGAAGTAGTGCTGCACAATGCCCAGGGCGCCTAAACGATTTGCAGTCCGTGGTGAAAGTAGGAGCAACGGCCATGATTGCTGGTCCGGCTCCTAGTGCATTCATTCGATGTATCAAACGGTGACTCAGCTCCCAACAGCTCCCGACCCCTCCTTCGGCTACGGCGAGAAAGTTCGGGCCAGAACATCCATAGATTTCACGTAGCTCGGTCGAGTTTTGATATATAAGTCCCGATGCTTCTTCGATATTCGCTATTGCATTTTGTCGAGCGGAGAGATCCTCTATCTTCGCCGCCTCTGTTAAGGCTTGGCGGAGATTCTCTTGAGGATGATGTGGTAAGGCAGGAAGTAGTTTGGGAAGTCGCTCAATCAGCGTGGCATAACAAGGCCTATCATCTACAGGAGCCAGGACATACTCAACTTTATGAAACTGAAGCTCTTGAGATACGCTCGCTGTCAGTTGTAAAGCAGAGAGCACTTGGGGATTCGTCGGGATCTTCTCACCTC
>JAGRAT010000396.1 GCA_020434495.1 Bdellovibrionales bacterium
CTTCGAAGATTGCAGGATGAAGTCATCGAGATGGAGGACGTGAAAACGGGCGTCTCGATCACCGATCTTGGGCTCAATGACTTTCGCATGGATCTGCTTAACTACATCAAGCGAAACGGCGATCTTGCGAGCGTTCCCAATGGCATGCATGCTGTTGTTCCGGCTGATACCGAGCGAGGACTTCTTCCGGGAGTGATTTTCACACTTCGCAATCTTAACCAGAGTGTGAATATTAACCAGCAGAATCGCCTCCACCCTTTCTATCTGGTCTATATCGGAAGCGACGGTCAGGTCGTAACGCAGCATACGGAAGTTAAGAAGCTGCTCGACTTGGCTCGTGTTGCGTGCAAAGGCAGGGAAGAGCCTGTTAGTGATGCGTGCCGGGCGTTCAATCAAGCCACCAATGATGGACGCGAGATGCGTTTCTATTCGGATCTCTTGGACCAGGCGATTCATTCAATGATTGAGCTAAAGGAAGAGCGAGATTTGGACAGCCTCTTTGTCTCTGAAAAAACAACAGCCCTCGTAGGCAGCATCTCAGGCCTTGAAGACTTCGAACTCATTTCCTTTCTTGTGATTCAGGGGGATGAGTGACCGTGACCCTATTCGATTATCCCAAGAAGACAGCGTTCAATCGCGTGCTTCCCAAGAGCAAGATCTACGCCTATTCGAAGCCGAGCCGGAGTATTCGGCAGCGGTTTGTGGATGAAGTTGACCAGATTGTTTGGAAATACAAGCTATCTCCCGAAACGCTTAATCTTCGTGCAACGAAGAGTGTTCCCGAGATTCAGGTTTTCGGTATATCACTCCGAACGGAAGAGGTGAGTGAGTCGGTACTTCGTACGATCGACAAAGCGATTTCATTCCCAATCTTTTATGAGCTGACGTTTGAAGACCACCTGAAAGTTGTCGCTGCTTACAAACGCCCAAGTGATGCTGATTCAGCCAAATGGGTTGTCGATACTTACTTCAGCTCAGATTGGGGCAATACGAAGGTCGTGAGAGATTCCCTCCCGGTCGCACTAAGTCTTGGCTCTCTATACGAGCAGATGCTGCGTCGGCTCATCGACATCGAGGCGAAGCCCGGCGAGTCTCTAAAGAAACAAGTGGAACGAATTGCAGCGATTCGTGGTAAAGAAGCTGAATGCAAGAAACTAGAGCAGCGACTTGGTCGCGAAAAACAATTTAACCGCAAAGTCGAACTCAATCGCGAGCTTCGGACCTGCAAAGAAGAAATCAACGCCCTCTTGGGTGCTCAGGAATAGGAATCGATATCGCCATGGAAAAGCTCAAGATGCACAGCCCAGACTTTACGAAAGAGAACATTGCTCGCCTTGCGGAGCTGTTTCCAAATTGTGTGACCGAATCTCAGGCGAATGACGGAACCGTTATGAAGGCGATCGACTTTGATCTGCTGAGGCAGGAGCTCTCGGACCACATAGTGGATGGATCACGAGAACGATACCAATTGACTTGGCCTGGGAAGCGAGAGGCACTTCTCGCTGCCAGCGCACCGATTGCAAAGACCTTACGTCCCGACCGAAAACAAAGCGTATCATTCGATGAGACGAGTAACATTTTTATTGAAGGAGACAATCTTGAGGCTCTAAAGCTGCTTCAGGAAACTTACCTCAATAAAATAAAGATGATCTACATTGATCCTCCCTATAACACGGGACATGACTTTATCTATTCAGACTCTTTTGCGGAAAGTGTTTCTGACTATCTAGACAACTCAAGACAGGTCGACGAGGTGGGCAATCGTCTGGTTAGTAATCCGGAGGCTAACGGCCGCTTCCACTCAGATTGGTTATCAATGATTTACCCACGTCTTAAGCTGGCTCGCAACTTACTGAGAGATGACGGCGTTGTGTTTATCTCCATTGATGACAATGAGTTTGAAAACCTTCGCAAAATCTGCGACGAACTCTTCGGCGAGGAGAATTTTGTTGGAGTAATTGCTTGGAAAAATAAGTATGGCGCTGGTGCAAAAACCCGGACTTTCATTGAGGTGCATGAATACATCGTTTGCTACTCCCGAACACAAATTTCCGACATCCAGTCGCCGCTCTCTGATGAGCAGATTGATAAATACTCCCAGAACAAAGATGAGAAGTTTGCGGAGCGAGGTGGGTATGTGACGCAGCCGCTGATGACCAATAGCCTGGATGATCGAGCTAGCTTACAGTACGACATTGAACATGATGGCGACGTCATCACTCCGAGAAAACAATGGGTTTGGAGCAAAGAGAGGTTGCTAGAATCAATCGAGAGGAACGAGGTAGTATTTAAGAAGAAAAAAAATGGGGAATACAGTGTGCGCGCTAAAGTCTACCTGAAAGACGAAGCTGGAAGCATGCGTAAGGGCAAACCGCTGTCGCTGATATCCGGGCCATATAACCAAGAAGGAACCCAGGAAGTTGCTGAGCTGCTGGGAAATTCAGTTTTCAGTTTCCCAAAACCAGTTTCCCTAATAAAAAGTCTGTTTGCATATGTTGTAAATGGCAACGAAAGCAACGATGGTATTTACCTCGATTTCTTTGCGGGATCATGCACGAGCGCACACGCAATTTTGTCGTTGAATGCGATGGATGGTGGTCGCAGGAGATTTATTGCCATTCAGCTTCCCGAAGATTGTCCGAAGTCGAGTGTCGCCTTTAAGAAGGGATACTCAACGATTGCAGAGATCGGCATGGAGAGAATTCGTCGTGCTGGGCAGAAGTTGAAAGAAGAAGCTGGACTGCCCTGTCAGGATCTGGACATCGGCTTCCGTGTCCTGAAAGTAGACACTTCCAATATGAAGGATGTTTACTACAACCCCGATTCTCTGGACAAAGACGATCTATTCGATCACATAGAGAACATCAAGGAAAACCGCACACCAGAAGACCTTCTCTTCCAGGTCCTTCTCGATTGGGGAGTCGACCTTTCGCTTCCGATTGCTCGCGAGGAAATCGATGGCAAGACGGTATTCTTTGTCGATGAGAACGCTCTCGCAGCGTGCTTCGACAAAGGAGTCTCTGAGGACCTTGTGAAGCAGCTTGCTGCTCGGAAGCCTCTCCGAGTCGTGTTCCGCGACGCTGGATTTGCAGACGATAGCGTCAAGATCAATGTTGAGCAGATCTTCAAGCTGATGTCGCCTGACACGGAGGTCAAAGCGATATGAGCGGCGACCATGAGCAGCCCAGCGAGGGCGAGCTGATCTTCTACGAAACTTCCGAGGGCACGGTCCGGGGCGAGGTGCTCTACGAGCTAGAGACGTACTGGATGAACCAGAAGCGGATCGCAGAGCTTTTCGCGGTGGACGTTCGGACGGTTAGTGAACTCCTGCAAAACATTTACGCGTCGGGGGAGC
>JAGRAT010000397.1 GCA_020434495.1 Bdellovibrionales bacterium
GTCATTAGTAGTAGTCATATTTTACTCCGTCTTTAGCCTCCCAAGACTCCAGATCAACCAGCTGCCCAACCACGTTTTAGTCGTAGTTTCAAACCTCTGGCATTCAAGACGAACAAGTCCTGGTGCGTTAATCGTCCCGCATCATGGAGGAAAGTTGTGTTCTTTTCAACCCTTACGGGAAAAATGTCCAATGACGGGGAAGAAAAATGGAAACTACAAGATGGCCTCAAAGAGCCGTAAGGCGCTCCTCGTCCCATTCGGGTCTATATCCGCCTCAATTATTCGCTCAGGATGTGGCATATACCCCACTACATTCCCGGCTTCATTCCTTACCCCAGCGATAGAATTGACTGAGCCATTGGGGTTTAACAGTGGGGATTCATGGTCGACCTCCCCATTTAATCCACAATAACGGAAGACTACCTGGTCATTATCCTCAAGGCGCTTCACCTCGTCCGCGGTTGCAAAGTAGTTGCCGTCAAAATGAGCGATCGGCACGGTAAAAACCTCCCCCTTATCCAGGCGGGCTGTTATTGGGGTATTGGTCGACTCGACTTTCATCGAGACCATTCGAGAGAGAAATTTGGTTGTGCGGTTTGGTAAAAGGACTCCCGGCAACAGGCCAAGTTCGCAAAGAATCTGAAATCCGTTACAGATTCCGACGACAGGTTTGCCGGAGGCGGCAAACTCGCGAATAGCAGCGGCAACTGGTGACACCTTTGCCATCGCACCGCACCGGAGGTAGTCCCCATAGGAAAATCCCCCTGGAACGAAGAGAACCTCAGTATCATCAGGGAGGGTGCGATCTTTTGCCCAAACTTTTTGGGGTAAGGCTCCTGTTACCGACTGAACAAGGACTTCAATATCGTGTTCACAATTGGTCCCGGGGAAAGTGACAACAGCCGATCTCACTTCACCTCCGTCAGGGTGTAGCTTTCTATCACTGGATTAGAAAAAAGCTCGTGGCACACCTTAGTAAGCTTTGTCTGCTCTTCGTCGGTGAGCGAGCTTCCTTCGTGATCAAACGAGAATTCGATGAGCTTTCCTACGCGCACATTAGATATGGAGGACACTCCAAGTTCTGGCAGGCTCGACTCGATAGCCTTCCCCTGCACATCCAAAACTCCTTCTTTAAGAAGAACATTTACTCGAAAAGTCGATGTGGCCATAATTCTCCAATAACTAATGGTTCACTCGCAGTATCTCTACTGAAATACTCGCTTAAAAATCATTTCAACATGAGCAAGGTGTCGATCAAGAGAGAAACACTCCTCAATCTTCTCCTTCCCGAGCTTTGAACAGAGCTCCTCATCGGCAAGCACTCTTTCCTTGAAGGTACCAGAACGACCCTCCGAATTCTCAAGAGCAGCATACTCAAGAGCAGGGCGCTGTACCATCCTATATGCCGTATCTCGCTCAATTCCACTATCCACTAGGGCAAGAAGCAAAGTACCAGAGAACACCAATCCTCCAGTAAGCTCGAGGTTTCTCATCATCGCATCTGGTTTCACAACCATTCCGTCTACCACCCGCTTCATCCGAGCGAGCATGAAATCTGCTAAAATGCAGGAGTCAGGAGCGATGACCCGTTCTACGGAGCTATGACTGATATCTCGCTCATGCCAAAGAGGAACATTCTCGAGCGCTGCAATTGCGTTCGCTCTGAGAATACGAGCCAATCCCGTTAAATTTTCAGTAAGTATAGGGTTCTTCTTATGCGGCATCGCCGATGACCCCTTTTGCCCACTACCAAAAGGCTCAGAGACTTCTCCGACCTCGGTTCGCTGCAAGTGACGTACTTCCACACAGAACCGCTCTATAGAGCCGCCAATTTGTGCAAGGGCGGCAAAGAAATTCGCATGCCTATCACGGTTCACAACTTGGGTTGCGACATCTTCCGCCCGTAATCCAAGCGCTTTTAAAACAGCCTCTTCTACTGCTGGGGGGAGGGACGCGTAAGTGCCAACAGGTCCAGAAATCTTCCCAACTGCGATATCGTCAGCCGCGGCAAGAAAGCGCTTTCTTTGCCGAGAAAGCTCTGCGTACCAGGTCGCAAGTTTTAATCCAAAAGAGGTCGGTTCAGCGTGTATCCCGTGACTTCGGCCAATACACGGAGTCATTTTAAATTCGTATGCTCGGGTCTTTATCGCCTCAAGTAGAGCAAGTATGCCAGAATCGATCAGCTCGGCACTCTTCTTCAGCTGTACTCCGAATGTGGTATCGAGAAGATCGTTTGAGGTCATCCCACGGTGAAGAAAACGGGCTGAAGGACCAACGGAATCAGCAACAACATCGAGGAAGGCAATAACATCGTGATGCACTTCAGCTTCTCTGTCGAAGATCTTCTGGACATCGATCTTCGCCTTGGCACGAACCTCCTTCGCAGCTTCAACTGGGGCTAACCCGACTTTCGCCATCTCTTCCAGCGCAACCGTTTCTACCTCTAGCCAGATGGCGTATCTCTCATTATCGCTCCAAATGGAACTCATCTCTTCGCGAGAATAACGTGGAATCATGGTGACCTTTTATATTTTGAACGTATCCGGAGCGTACCAAATTCACCTGGCGAGATCTCGTGCTCTGAGAAAAAAAATCAAATCTCTGTGACCCTGAGAAATGCAAATTTCGCGGCTCGACAGTGGCTCCAGAAGCTAAAAGGAGCTATCTCGCTTCGGATGGCAGATAAGGTCAATAATGACTGCAGCCGAGAGGACCAGAAGCGCCTCGGAGGAACTCTTTACCTCAATTCCATAGGTATCCTTTCCCGTAAACCACTTCTTGGAACAGGTTGCGATCTCCTCTCGCTCTCGAAAAAAACGGTACTCGTGCTCAAGCAATTTGCCGATAACGGTAATGGGGCTTTTCCCTTTGCGAGAGATCGTGAAGGCAGGACGAAAGGTGAAGAGTTTCTTCGAAATCGTTGCGAGTTCTTGCCTCCCCTTGGTGAGACGATAGGTTGGCGCAAAGGTGAAAAGTTTCCGAGTTATACGTGCGATTTCCTCTCTATTCGCATCTTTGACAATGGTCTTACTCCGAATGGACAGAGCAAGCCCATCGAAGTAGTAGACTTCCTTTCCGTGCTCATCTTTTACCGAGAAGTCAGAACCAAATGATAGCAAAGCTTGTTTCATGTAGAATTTCATTTTCAAGGTTCTCCGTTACTGGTGCTTTGGGATGATATAAGGATAATCAGCGCTCTTCTAGACCTTTCTCTTCGGAACGGCTGATGCGAATCCACCGTCACGCAAGACGCAAGGATAAAGGGGAGAGGGACTTGGGTGTAGAGCGCCCTCAAAGGCTCCAAACCTTCATGATGAACCATCATGAAAGAAGAAGCACAATCCCCGCGAGC
>JAGRAT010000398.1 GCA_020434495.1 Bdellovibrionales bacterium
CCCTGATTTATCAAGGCACCGATGAGAGTAGTCTCTCAACTCTTGGAACGTATTCGGTACTGACATTGCTTGTGAACTTCTCGGATCGTGCAGTTACCTGTTCAAGGGGGAAAGTTGAGAATATCCTCTCTGAGAAATCCAAGAGTACATCGAATTGGTTTTCCACGACCTCTTATGGAACTGAGCTCTTTCAGTTTGATACGAATAGTGAGGGAAGCAATGACACTCTTTCTGTAAGCATTGCTGCTAAGGCAAATGATACTTGTGATAACCAAGCTTGGGCTGATTTGGCTGATGCCGCAGCGCTTGACGTGGGGGTAAATGTCGACAATTTTACCCATGTAATTTATATCCTTCCGCCCAACCTTACCTGTCCATGGGGAGGGCTCGCTGAGTTCGATTGCGCGAACGATTGTCGGGCTTGGATAGCTATCTGTGATAATAAGTCGATATACACTCATGAGTTGGGACACAATCTCGGGGTCGATCACGCCTCAACCGATCTCGACAATGATGGAGTTATTGATGATGAGTATGGGGATACTTCTTGTCCAATGGGAACAGCATCTGCTGGATTTCGCCACTTCAATGTCCCTCATAAATTTACTCTCGGCTGGCTTCCCGGTGAACTCGCTACCGGAATTTCTGCTGATGGATTTGTGACCGTCGCTGCTGCAGAGCAGGCTCTTGCCGATGATTCGAGCTCCATAAGAGCTGTTAGAGTTTTTGTAAATCCAGCGCAACCTGCACTTGGCCGCTACTACTTTTCCTTCAGAGCCGCATTAGATGACTTTTCCTCCGCTCTGAAGTCTCCCTATCTCAACAAACTGAATGTTCACTTGAGTCGCGACCTTGTTGGAAAAACATCCTATCTCTCGAGCTTAGGAGTCGATCAGTCGTGGACCGATGAAAGGGGGCGAAGAGTCACGTTATCAGATTTCGATGGAGCCGCAGCCACGGTTTGGGTCTCTCCAACTGGAACTGAGCAACCAAAATTTGCCGTTTCTGGCGTTGTTGCGGAGAAGAATGGGAAATCAATTCCAGAGGGAAATTTTGCAAAGTTTAGGGTGCAATTCACGAAGTTGAGCTCTAAAGAAAAGACAACAGTTGTCCCTGAATCGGACGGAAGTTTTAGTGCGCTCCTGACCTATGGAAACTATAAGGTGCAACTGAAGAAAAAGGGGAAGAAGGTGCCTTATGCAGTCTCCACCAAACCCTTTACGAGGCTGGTCTCTGAAGATGCGACAATCGCCCTTCAGGTAAAGAAGTCCAAGAAGAAATAGGGACGTTGTTCGTTACACGTAAAATCGATTGGCGATTGTCGTCTGAGTCTATAAAGTAAGAAAAGTTCTTATCTGCAAATCTCTTCAACCCTAGGAATACAAATACCATTGGACGATCTTTAGCGTTGGGAGGAACTGTACTCCGTGATTGATGGCTCCATATTGAGTTCTCAAGATTCTCCACCAATTCCAGAATGTTATGTCCCGATTCTTGAAGATCGATAACGACGAAGCTCCCTTTCCGCGTCCGTTATCCATTGGGATGACTCTTGCAAACTCCTCACCAGCGAAAGCCCACCAAATGCGGGGATGATATGAAACACACGGGTGAAACCGGATGCGCCCTTCTGGTCGTAATGATTCTTCTTACACTTGGCATGATTATTGGGGCTGGAATGACTGACTCGGCTGGCTCGAATACTAAGACGAGAGCGCTCGTGAAGACGAGATCCGAGTACTACTACCAGGTAGAAGAAACGCTTAACAAAACGGCAGGTTGGTTACAAGAGAATTCAAAATACCTCGTTGATGCTTTCACTGAAGCGAACTTTGATAACAATTTTGATCTCGGAAGCCCGTCCTTGGGCTCTAATGAAGGAGAGCACTTTGGTGTTTTTAGCATGGTGAAGATGAAGGGGACTGATAACTCCGTCATGCTCTCGAATAACAGTTTCTTCGGAACTCCTGCCTTTCCATCGGTAGAGCATATTGATACTGGGGCTTCGTTTGATGCCGTTGCAAGTTTTCAAAATGCAGACCTCGGTCTTGCAAATGCTCGAGTTATTCTCATCTGGGCGAGAGAAACGGCTGATAACTACGAACCGATTTATCGAGTCGATGTTGTAACAGGAAATAATCCAGACAGGGGGTCTCGTATATTTACTCTACTTTGGTTTCAGGAAGTAAGGAGGCGTTCTACGGTCGTGATCAGTTGAATTTCGATACTCCAAATAATGACTGCTACTCTTACTCCTATGAGTTTGATGCAGGAACGTCATCTTGGAGCAGAGGTGCACCACGAGCCAACTGTGGTATCGCTGCTGATGGCCCTATTAATCTAAAGAGTAAGATCAATGGAAATGCAAATTCCCTTGTGAATCCTGGAGTCGTCTACCTGCCGTTAGGAAACCCCTCGGGGGATGTTTCCGGAGACGTGTGCGAGGGGCCTGGATGTCATTCTTACAGTTTACCGGTAATCTCAAATAGTTGGTCATCATTCTGCGGAACGACTAACGATATTGCCGTGAGTGCCGATATGACCCTGGGATCAGGCGGATGCTATAGGGATATTGAGATAAACAATAACAGGACCTTGTATCTCAGCGATACCACGACACCATATTATATTCGTACCGTTGATTTTCGAGCGAACAATGCCCATTTGAGTTTTGGAACGAATGGAGTTGTACCGCAAGGTGAGAAAGTGACAGTTTACGTGCAGGAAATTGCAGGTGACCATATGAATGGAAACCAATTTTACAATGCAGGAAACGCTCCTCATCAGGTTGAGTTTACATATATTGGGACCAGCCCATTTACCTTCAATGGTACCGCTGACTTTAATGCTTTCTTCACTGCTCCGAACGCACCGGTAACGGTGAATGGAAACTTCAACTACTATGGAGGTATCTGGGCTACAAGCTTAGATATCGGAGGGTCAGCGCGAGTTTGGGCCGATGAGGCGGGAACAGTATCCGTACTCTCTGATATGAACTTTAGTATTAAAAAGGCGAGCCAGCGGTATCGATAGAAAGTCGGCCCTGCCGCCTTGGGGGTTAGAGATCCCTGAAGTATCAAGAGAAGATGCCCAAAAAAACGTTGATATTCCGAAGGTTTCGTACTCCGAAGACCCCGCCCTCTATTTTTTCTCTCTTGTTTTTAACTATTGAGTCAACTTGAGGTAGTCTGTCTCAAGTTTGGAGCGAGGGAGAACGGAGCTTGAGAGTCCTACTGGCGGATCCAGCGACACAACGTCGGTAGTTTTATCGGGAGAAGTTTGCACTTCTGAAGCAAGAGCAACAAGAATCTCTGGATCTCGATATTATCGAAAGC
>JAGRAT010000039.1 GCA_020434495.1 Bdellovibrionales bacterium
TCCAAAGGATTGACGCTGCTTTGATTCATGAGAACTGCTATGTATCTTCCCTCTGGGAGGTCTGTCCTACGGCAGACCAGCGCTAAAAGTTATCACCGCTTCGCGGCAATAACTTTCGAGAAATGCTCTAAAATTGCTCACCTAATTCAGCATCCAGTGCTTCATCGTCAGCAAAGGGGTCTGCCTGCTCCTCAACTGGCTTTTGCTCTTCCTGCTTCTCATCAAAGATAAGAGCTCTCCGCCTTTGGTAGTAAGCTGACTGAACAAAGAGATAGTAATCCACCGAGGCATCCCTGGCGGCCTCGATAGCTTCATCAAAATTCGCACGGGTCTGGACGATATCGACAGCGTTGGCCCCGAGAGTGATCAAGATAGCATCCTGACTATCAGCTGTGGCCGAAGCAATATATGGAATTGGGCTCAGAAAATTATCGACAATTTTTCCAAAACCATCTCGGATATTACTTGGACCAAAGAATGGGAGCATCAGGTAAGGACCTGGTGGAACCCGATGGTATCCAAGGGCAGTTCCGAAATCCTCAGAATGCTGCTCCAACCCAAGATGGGTCGCTACATCAACAAGGCCAGCAAGTCCAAGGGTAGAATTAATCAAGAAACGGCCCGTATGCTCTGCTGCCTGTCCGAATTTCAGCTGCACAACCGAACTCACGAGATATCGAGGGTAGAGCAGATTTTCAAATACATTGGTCACTCCGGTTTGAACTCTGTCTGGCATGATGTAATCGTAGCCGTCAGCCACCGGCTCCAATACATAACGATCCAATTTATCGTTAAACCAAAACACTCCCCTATTCCATCCCTCAATCGGATCAGAGACCTCCTCCTCAACAACTTCAGAACTTTCGTCCGCAAATGGATCTTCGTCGTCGAAAGCATCCTCCTCAGCATAGGTGGAGATCGGAGCGAACAGCACGCTCACACAAAAAAATGATAAGAGGCACCAACGGGAGTAGTTCATAGAAAAGCCCTTAGATTTCTCCTGGTACTATATCTGCGTTAGGCAGGACACAAAAGACACCGATTAACGGCATCTGAGAGATCAAAATCAGTGCGAATTATCTACTGACCGGGTTATCTTCTGCGCTGGTCATCTACTGAGCTGGGCCAAATCATAGGCCTGCACGTACTTGCTGCTATTTGCTGGAATGACATCTAAACCAACTTTCTTCAGCTCTTCGTCGACAACCTGCATTATAACGCTCTGATCTTTAAGAAACGCCTCTCGAACAGCCTCAAGATGCTCTTTCTCTGCAGCATTCTCTGCAGCATCAATCTTCTTATCAAGCACATCAGAAACGTTACGTTCGAACTCCACTTCAATTTCAAGAAGTACTCCAAGACTCCCCGGCTTCCTCGCCGACTTCATCCCTTCCCGCTCATCCTTAAGGTAAGCGAGGTAGCGCTTTGCTTCATACACCCGCGTCTTATCAAGACTGATAATATACGACTGCTCAGGATTCGGCCCCGAACCGTAGTCCGAGGGAATATTTAAGTGCTGTCGGAATCGCTCGGTAACGAGGACAAACTTCGGAAGGAACTCAAGCGTATCTCCTTCGTACTGCCCTTCAAGGGTTCGTACGATCTCCTGGGCAGGATAAGTAACGAGTCCCTGGAAATCTCCGCTCTCAAAATACGAGAGAAACTCCGACTCTTCCCATGGGGAATCCGGGGGTTGATGCTCAGGACTAAAGGGCTTTGAAGCATCGCGAAACTCGAAACGAGCTTCACCCACAGTACTGAAGCCATCACCAAGCTCCTGTCGGCCTACCTTTGCCTGAAACTCTAAGCGGTAAGGCCATAAGGTCGGCCAATCCTGTTTCTTGATATGCTCTTTGTACGCCTTCCAGCTCTTATACCGATTCCGGTACCGATATGAGATCTGATTCTTATATGCGAGCGACTGCGGCGTATCAAAATAGATATCACGGAAAAGAAAATCCTCTGCAGTATCATCAACATAGTAATCGGATGAGGTGAAAGTTGGAGCGTTCCAAACGGTTCTATCCGCGACTCGACGTTCGAGACCGTTTCGAATCTCCTTTGCGACATCCATGAGATCTCGCTCGACACCGTCAGTCGCATTGACTGAGAACTTATACTCCCGCTCGATCCGTAGTGGCGTTCCATGAGCTTCAGCATTCAGAAGCGATCGATGGTGAACCGGCTTTACCTGGTCATGCTGTACTTCGATCTCTCGGACGATGGCATTCTGAGCCTTTACCGCAAAAGGGAAGGTCGAGCGGATAGTTGAAGACCGAAGGGTCAATCTTCCAGATTTTGCAGAAATATAGTTCCCTTCAACAACAATATTTTCTGCAGTAACCTCACCACCATGAACCGCGAGATCTCCTTCGTAACGAACATTTTTAAGCAACCCGTACGAGCCACCAGAGATCTGCACGTGCTGCAACACTCCCTGCGGAATGTTTCTTAGTGCAATGGTTCCGAAGTGCTTATTCTTATCCATCGCCCGAACTACAATTGGAGATTCCTTCGTCCCGTTAAATGCGATCTTCGATCCATCAGCAAAAAGGGAAACATTTGGTGCCATGGTGATTCGTGTACCAGGTCGCACCTCTAGTGAATCAAATGGAGAAAGGTAAAGCGTCTCTAAAAGCTGAACATTTCCGCTCCATACAAGCTGCTTACCAACAGTGTACTTTTCGGGATTCCACCACGCAGCAAAGAGCTTCTTCCCAGCATCCTCAGAAATCTCCGTCGAATCCTTAGCCGTGACCTCTTCTCCAGTTATCGCATTCTTCCCGACAAGGGTGAGTGAAGAGATCGCTTCTGGAGGAATCCCCTTCAGGCGATAACGGTATATACCAGACACGAGCTCTGCGCTTTTGCTTTTTCGGAATCGCCTTTTAGACAAGAGAAGATCATCAACATGGTACTTGAGCTCTCCTGTCGGGAGAACCTCGGCCTTAACCGCAGGGCCCTCTCCTTCGGCAGGTCGCACTGCATTCGACACCGTCAGATATGGTACAAGCGCTGGAGCGGCTCCCCCTCGTGTTCCAGGCTTCAACGAAAGCTGCAGTGTTTCGAAATGATATCCAGCAGAAGTATCCACATCGATCAGCAGGGCGCTGTCGGATCCGTCTTTCACAATCCGGTAATGCACCTCCCCGCTTGCGAGATGCTCGCGAATTCGCTGTTCACGAGAAACAACTACTCGCTTCAAATTCAGAAGAGCCTCTTCCCAATCTTCATTTGAAATATGCTTTACCCCCTTATCATTCGCGTGCAATTTAAACGCAAATGCATAGAGATCTCGCCGCATCTTGTTGGATTCGGTTTCTATCTTCTCAATGATATTCTTTGAACTCAGATTTTCGTTGATGGCACTCCAGAGGTAATGATCTTTCAACTCCCGAAGAGCTGGGTTCTGAAGTACGACCCGAAAGAGTCGATTGACCCCTAAATCGAGCCCAAAGGAATCATCCCACATGTAGGCGACAGTATCCCAAACGATCGGTTGGAACTTTCCGAGATGCGGATGGAAATAGAGCTTCCCATTATGAGTTTCATCAATGTGCACCGACCCGACTAATTCCAGAAGAGCCATATATCGAGCGAGAGAATCAACATCCATAATGGATCGGAGCTCGTTGTAAAATAAGTACGGATCGCTATCATTTGCGACCACAGAGAGGAGCTTTTCGAGCTCTACCATTCGAAGATCATTTCCAGGCGCCCTGACCACCCAACCAGTGGGATCCGAATACAGCCGTTTTCTCGGCACACCACCGTAAATTTGCTCACTCGAGATGTCGCCAACAAAAATCTTCCCTGGCGGAAGGTAACGGCGGACAAGCATATCCTGATTCGGTTGCTCAAGGAGAAGTCGAACTCCATCGAACTTTCGGTTTAAGCGGAAGTGCACATTCTCGGCATGCGGTGTAATCAACCCTCCAAGGTCTTTAGCAAGGTGATACCCGAGCCAGTTAGAAAGTTGAGTATCGACCCTCGGAACGTTGAGATTGAACATCTGCATTCCTCGGTAAAACTCACCATCTTTGAGCTCAACCCGCCAAGACTTATTCGGGAAGGCCCAATGATTCATCGAATCACCCTTGAATCGAGCAGTCCCTTCATAGTTCTTGTCACCAACCCGAAACTTCGCCTTCTCTGCGCTGACGTCCGTGTTTGGTAGCTCTTCTTTTAATCGGTCAAGTCGCTTTCCCTTAATGTAAATCTCGACAACTGGAAGCTCTGTATTCTTCAGGTCCTCGTGATGAGCAGCGAGCTTAAGAGTTGTCATCGTGGCCACTCGCTCGGCCCCTAACCACACTCGCTCAAGAAACTTATAGCCACGGGCGAATCGCTCACGGGGGAGATCTGCAAGGTACTGGGTGACAAGGTACCCGACCGTCAAGACTAAGAAGGAGAGAACGACATATTTGGGAGCCCTCTTCAAAAAGAGCCGCTGTTTTGCTCGTCGTAAGGCATCATTATCAAAGGAATTATTCATGAGAAGTCCAGTTTTTTAACACCGAGAGATACTACCGAGCACCCCTGCTCGAGACAATAGCTGGTCAATTTAGCTGCATCTTCGGCAATTCGAGAGAACCGTTTGTCCAATCGTTACCAAGAGATAAGAAGACTTAGGAACATGGCTTCGCTAAGAGGAAGAAACCCTACGAGCTCGGCTTCGCCTCAGGAAGAAGAGGATCCGTGCCCATGGCGACCTCCTTCCCGTCAAGAATTCCATCTCGGTCACTGTCTTTGTGCAGCGGGTCTGACCCAAATACCAGCTCCATTTCATCATCGAGGGTGTCGCCATCAGTATCTGGGTTGTTCGGATTTAGCCCAACCGTACGCTCATAATCATCGCCGAGACCATCCCTATCACTGTCGTAAGGAAAACTCGCCGGGTCTTTCGGGTCGGTTCCGGCTTTTCGCTCGGCACCGTCTCGAAATCCATCCCCATCGCTATCACTCACATTAAGATAGGTTCCGAACTCCTGCTCCTCCTTGTTCGATAACCCGTCAAGGTCTGCATCGCTCCGCACCATTCGTGCCTTCAAACTCGTGGAGCCACCACTTGGAACACTTTCGGGATCAAACTGGTCGGTTCCCGCATCAATCTCCAGGAGATCACTATAACCATCACCATCCTGATCAAGCTGCTGCGAGTCACTATCCTCTTGAACATACAGGTTCCCGAGCCAATTTTCGTTCGATCGCGAGGGTAATCGGGTGAGCTGAGTAAGATCGGTAAACTTTGGGATAGGAGTCCCGCTAGCGTCTGCGGAATCATCAATAGAATCTGCTTCCAGCGCCGCACGCTTTTCCTCCTCTTGCTCTGCGGACAACTTCCGAAGACCTGCGAGAAAGCTATTGTCATCACTGGCAAAACTGATAACTCCCAAAGAAGTAGTTGTTGTGTCGGTTGGACTAGCAGTTGGGGTAGCAGTCGCAGTTTCGGTAGGGCTTTCAGTTGGTGTGGCAGTCGATGTTACCGAAGGATCGCTTCCATCATCAGTAGCTGTGGGAGAGGCTGTCCCTGATGCTGTTGGTGTTGGGGTACCAGATTGCAAGAAGGTATAGTCTTCCTGACACTCGTTCACACCGCTCAAAAAACAGAGAATGAGTACTATGCTCGTAACACGGAACGTGAATCCCGTCTGTGGAAGGTTGTCCCTCTCCTCCAGATCGGCACGATCTTGATCGGTTTTACTACTCATAACGGAGCTCCTCAGACACCCTTCATTGTTAGCAGAGGTTTCCCTGTTCAGAAAGGCCAGAACGCCCTCAGCAGAGGGAAGACGAGTCCGAAATGGCCGAGGTGATCTCAAATCATCCCTCTGCTATTCTCATCTCGACGACAGTGAATTTGGGAAAAGGCACCCATGAATCAGCCAAGTCCTGAAAAGCTCAGAGAATGGAGAATTCGGGCAAGCAGGAAGAACGCAATTGTGCCCTACTATTTTGAGGTCTTCCCGAAGAAGGTCGTAATCCTCTGTGGCAATTGCCATCATGAGTTTCAGCGACCACTCGTTCCGAATCTTGATGAGCCAACTTTCGTGTGCCCAGAACCTGATTGCCGTGCCAGGAATTGGGTTCCTGTAAAATATGACTTGAGATACCTCCCGAGATGACCGCCCGACAACTCCTCACATACGAACTCGATGTCAGCGATGTCGATCGAGGGAACTACGGTCAAACAAGACTGCAGCTCTCGACTCACCCTGAAGAACCACCACAGTTTACAGTAGTAACCGCACTCGCCTTCGCACACCACATAACTCTTCATCCCAAACTTGGCGAGGGATGGGGCTCTCAACGAGAGCCCACACTCTACGCGAAGGACACCGGTGGAGAACTCGTACTTTGGGCAAACGTCGGAGAACTTCATCACAAACTGCTCAAGCCGGCGCAACGGCTGCAGCACGTGCCAAATGTGTATTTCTATTTTTACGAGCCAGGACAGGTCGAGCATTTCTGCAAAAACATGCGCGGCAGCAAGGAAAATTGGATTTCGCCTTACAACTTTTACCAGCTCCCTGACCAGTTCGTTGATGAACTGGCTTCAATAGGAACTGGGCGAAGGAATAGATGGCAGATCAGTATCGTGCATGAAGAACTGCTCATCACGACAGCAAGTGGAGAGTTTCTGCAGACTCACTTTGCTCCACTAGATATGTGGAGGGAATACCAAGAGTCCCTAGTTATCCCCCCTCCGATGGACGCTCCGCTCTCTCGATCTTAGGTCTAGTAAAGGTCTTGAGCCCAGGGAATGTATTAAGTCTAGGAAGCCTTTTTGGTACTGACCCCGGTTTTTGCAAGTGTTGGGAACTTTGAATCCAGGGTTTCATTCCAAGCGGCAAGTTTGTCCTTTGCCTTCTCCATTAGAGCAGTGGTGTCGCCAGAGATCTCAACCTCCAGCATCTTGTCTCCCTGCTGGATCGAATCCACTACATCTTGACCCTGAGTTACTTTTCCGAACACTGTATGTTTGCCGTCCAGCCAAGAAGTATCCTTATGGGTGATAAAAAACTGGCTCCCGTTTGTCCCAGGCCCGGCATTAGCCATAGAAAGAATGCCAGCGCTATCGTGCTTCAGCTCAGGAACAATCTCATCATCAAATCGGTACCCAGGCCCTCCGGCACCCGTCCCAGTTGGATCGCCACCCTGAACCATAAAATCAGCTATAACGCGGTGGAATTTCAATCCATTGTAATACCCGCGCTCTGCAAGGTTCACGAAGTTTGCGACCGTGTATGGGGTTTGCTCGGCATACAACTTCAGTACGATGTCGCCCTTTGATGTCTTTATTTTAGCTGTAACCTCAGCCAAAGCTGCCTCACTCATAAAAAATACTCCACAAACGAGCGCCGCCAAGCGCAAAAAACTTAATGATCGAGCAAACATAAAGCCCCCCAACGCATTTTTTCACTACAGTTCGCTAACTGCTATTCCCTGACAGGCAGGAAGTCTTACACGTTACACTGGGGAATTCCAGGGATGAAATTTACTAAAAATAGAGCGTCCTCGATTGAATAGAGATGCCGCAAAAGGCGTCTCTGTTTGGATGCCCCGAGAAAGCCTGTTTGCGGGTTAAAAAGCGGTTTGCGGATATCTTTCGGAATATGCTTTTCACCTTCGCGCAGGCATGTTTAATTTGGGGGCGATGAGTTAAGTGGGAGCAAGAGCGTATTTGGTTTACGCTACCCCTTAGTTGTTTTCCTGGCTTTAGAATTTCGGCTCCAGGTTGGGCCCTCTTTCGCTAGTCATTAACACGCAACATTAACATGCAAAACGAGGAGTTATCCGTATGAAGAGAAGCAACAGTTTTTTTCGGGGAGCAGTTCTTACTGCTGGAGTAGCAGCGCTAGGAATAGCGATTGCACCTCTTACCGCTAACGCGATCCCGCAGGAAGAGTTCAACAAAGCGATGGATAACTATCTCAAGAGCAACGATGGCGCTAAAGCCCTTGGATCTACCATCGAAAATTACTTTAAGAATCGTCAGGCAGAAGCGCGGAAAGAGCGCGAAATGGCCGCACAAAAGGAGATGGAAGAGCAATTTAGCAATCCGAAGGATATTCCAGTTGGAACCAGCCCGGTGAAAGGCCCTAAGGATGCGACTGTTACCATTATAGAATTCTCTGATTTCGAGTGTCCTTACTGCTCTCGTGCGAACGAAACCATGGAGCAGGTAATGAAGGAGTACAAAGGGAAAGTACGCGTTGCCTTTAAGAACCTCCCGCTTCCATTCCACAAGAACGCAAAGCCTGCTGCTGCTGCTGCGCTTGCTGCTGGAGAACAAGGGAAGTTTTGGGAAATGCATGACAAGCTTTTCGAGAACCAGCGCGAACTCAGCGATGACTTCTTTAAGAAGACAGCTGAAGAATTGGGACTTGATGTGAAGAAGTTT
The DNA here is from genome assembly GCA_020434495.1 of Bdellovibrionales bacterium. Classification (GTDB taxonomy): domain Bacteria; phylum Bdellovibrionota_C; class UBA2361; order UBA2361; family RFPC01; genus RFPC01. The sequence continues at coordinate 8,405 of JAGRAT010000039.1, forward strand.
CTCGCCGATATGACTTCGGAGAAAGTGAATAAGCAAATTGAAGAAGATATGAAGCTTGCAAGGGAAAATGGCATCAGCGGAACACCTGGATTCTTCGTTAATGGCGTTGCCGTTAAGGGAGCTCAACCATTCCCAGTGTTCAAAGATGTTATCGACCGCTGGCTCAATAAGGGAGGGAAGGCGTAGAGAGCGCCCATCCTCTTAACTCTCTGATGTTTTCGGAGAGCACCGAAAACCCGTGTGAGCCGTTTTCTGACTCACACGGGTTTTTTATTCTTAAAAGGTGAAGGGCGTACGAGAACTTCTCTTATTCCTCAAAACCACCGACGCCCGCCACACCTGCTGCGGCAGAAGGATTGGTGGGGTCGCAGGTCCCCTCTTCAGATCCCCCAGACAGACAGGACTCGGATACTCCAGTTGCTCGAGCTATATCAGTTCGATTCTCCTGAACAACGTTCGCAAATGCTCCCATCATGACGGTGATTCCGAGGATAGCCGACAAACTGACCGTCGCGATGCTGAGACCGCTCTCGACGAGGACCGCGCCGGCCTGATCAAAAGATCTCCTTCGGCTTAACCTTACTGACTTGAGATGAAAATTCTTCAACAATGACATATATCCCCACTCCCGCGCCGCTGTATTTCCGCGACACATCAAATCTCGACGGCACCACCACCGACGCTTCACACATTCTGCTGCGTACCGATGTTCATGTTATGCAAACAAATTGCATCAATGTGACCCGCCGGATCCGCCGGAAACAGGACTCCAGCCGATACTCAAACGAGTCCAAAGAGATACGCTCCCTCAAATCCGCCCTTACCTAGCCCGTGCTTCTGATGGTTTTTCCTAATTTTCCTTATTTTGGAAGACTTTCCCATGGGCCTTCACCCCACAAGAAGGAAGGGTTTTAACGATCTCCGCGCCAAATGCTAATCGTTCTCAGCATCCTTCAGGGTGGTATCGAGACTTGCCGAGCGGCTTTCCAAATCTTGAATAAAGCTAAAGGATCCGACACTCACATTGTATCCCGCCTCCGATTTTCGAGCGGGATTTACATCTGCATCGTGCTTAGCGAGAAAACTTCGTAGTCTCTTATGAAATTTTCTCCCCTCTTCGACAAGCCAAGGACGCACCCTGTCGATTCGGTCCACAAATATATTGTCGAACTCGGTCCTCATATGATGATGCCGTGTCTTACTTCCACCTGTGGCGTTTTCATCACCCGCAAGCACGAGAGATTCCACATTCCTTCCCAAGAGATCTAATATCCCTTCAGCATTCGAAAGATAGTGATGGACCGGCCCCACCAACTTTACCCCTCGAGAAGTCTTCTCTACAGCTCCAACTCGGACGAGCTCAAAGAGAACAGTTCCTGGATTAATACTGCTGTCAAAATAACGAACAAGATCGTGAAACTCCGAGTCAGCTCCTAGATAACTCAGAACTCGGGGCTTACCGGATTTCGTGGTGAAACTTTTATGTTGTTCCCACCTTCCGATGACAAGGGAGGCAAGGCTCGGCTTAGTACTCATCACCCCATCTTCTTCAGAGCGAAGGACGCGTTTGGTACTCTCCCTATCAATTCCGGTTCGAACACTGATCCTGCTGACATTCACCTTTTCTCCGTCTCCAGCAAGTTCTTCCTTGGCGACGTCAATAAAGGCCCATCGAGCCATCTCTATGAACTCGCGAAAGCGTCCATCCCCTTTCAAAAATACCTTCGCTAGAGCCCTGAGGGCCCTCATGAGACAACGCCGTTGTGCATCTGCAAGACTATTCACGAACCGAAATACCCTCTTCGTTCAAATACTTGTGTTATTCAACCTCTCCCGTGGTCCCTCATGTGAGTTACGGAATTTCAATTTGTTGCTTACTTATCTAATGTCATATTTTTGCATTTGCTGATATCTCAAAAAGTATCGGCACTTTTGCAAAGAAGTTTAATTTCTTCGCAAATCTAGCATCACACGACCCGTTCGCCAACAATTCCAACCTATTAGCAAGGTGGTCATTTAAACCGGTCATTAGGTAAAAAGTTGTGGAAGGCGCAAATCCCCCATGGACCTAACCGTAATTCTCCGCAAACATACCAAAATCAGACACACGTCAAGAGCTGCTGCAATGACGGAAATGAGCTATGTCATACCCTGAACCCGGTTCCGAAATACTTCTCGCAGATCGATACCGTCTCGAGCGACGCATTGGAGAAGGGAGCTACGGGCAAGTCTTTGAAGCAACTGACACCCATGTAGGTTCTCGGGTAGCCATTAAAATTATTCGCCCAGAGAAGCTTATTGAGGAGCGGGATCGAATCCGCCTGGAACGGGAGATTAAGCACTGTTCGCAGATTGAAAGTGACTACGTAGCTAAACTCCTGTCGTTAATAAGTAGCTCGGAATCCATCGTACTCGTATTGGAGCTCGTTCAAGGCAAATCCCTCTACGCATACTTAAGTTCAGGAGTGCAGTTTAGTGTAAAGGAAGCCACGAACTTTGGACGACAGATCGCACACGGACTGTTAGCGATTCATCAAGCAGGAGTCATCCATCGCGACCTCAAACTCGAGAATATTAGCTTACGCGAGGATGGCCTCATCAAAATTCTCGATTTCGGCTCCTCCATAGTCGCAGAATCGGTTCGAACGAGCGCATCAAGGTCTGGAATTCACACCCTCCCGGAGATCGCGAGGCTCCGCGCGACTCAAGACGCACAAGCAGTCGGGACACTCCAGTATCTCTGCCCACATTACCTCCATACCGGGAAGTTCGACCAACGAGTTGATATTTACGCGCTGGGGATAGTGCTTTATGAAATTATAACTGGGTACTACCCATTTACCTTCAAGGATGCCCAGGAGCTCATTATTGCCAAATACAGAGGCGAATTCGACCCACCATCAACAAAGAGGACTGATTGCACCCCTGCTCTTGATCAACTTATCACCCGATGTTTGCAGACGGATCCTGACCTGCGGCCTCAAAATGTTCATGAAGTTGAAGCGATTCTCTCCCAGGAGCTCAGAGCTTTACCGAATAGGGAGCGGACTCGGAGAAGTCGGACAACGGACCTTGGTCGAGCGAAAGCCGAAATACCAAAGGCGAACTGGCCACTTATAGACTGGATTGTAAAGGCACCTCTGGGGTTACTTCGATGGCTTCGAAGAGCGTTCTCTCCAGTAGAGCAGGCGAGTTCATATGTTGGAACCTCAGTTGATGCCACTCTTGGCAGCAGTATAGTCAAGGCGATAGTGGTTGTAGGATTTATGTCCTTTCTCGTTAGCCTTCTCGCTCTCGGACAAGGTCAAAACCCGTATCTCACTCAATTTTGGAAATATCTTAAGTACAAGTACGAGCGAGTAGAGCGGACCCTATCCAAGGACAGATATATCACGCCAACTATCGACGAAGAGAAAGGCGAAATCCTTCGCAACAATTAGTTATTCTGCCCACGGATAATGCAATTCCGGGATTTTCGACTGCGCCCTTTTTATCTACTCCTCCAGATAGAGGTCATCTCGCCCGAGCTCTTCCGCGACATGGTTCAGCACTCGCACATCATCGTCAAGACCTGAAGCAAAGGAAGTTTCAGACATCGGGTCGTCCGTACTCGCAAAATAGCGCACTGCTCCAACGATCATCCGCTTATGTGCAGGCTTACAATTCGGATAAGTCTGCAAAAGCTCGGTACACATCCTGCCGATCTCGTCCACACGCTCAATATCAAGTAGAGGATGCTGTTCCGACAATTCATGAAAATGAGCAACTACCTCTGATACCTCCGGAATAAATTCCAGAACTCGCTCATCGGGGAGAACTTCACAATAAAGTTTGAATTCTCGCGCCACATTATGTGGGAAACGTGGGAGGGGATATCTCCGCTTTTTAAAGATCACGAACCACCTCCTTCGATGACACTCCAGAAATCTTCACCGTTCCAGCATATCGGATAGCAAATCCTCGTTCTTCTCCAATAAGAGACAGACTTTCTCCATCCGCCTGGAGAAAACACCCCTCTGGGAGGCCCTCGACTATCCAGTCCCGAGCTCCAGTATAGTGAACTGGTTTCCAAGGACAAAACGGAATTACTAAACCGAGATAATTGCGCCAACTTGGAAAGCTCGTAAGCTCCAATTTTTCATCAAACGCTGAACTCTTGGGATGAGAGGTAGCAAACCCCATGACCGATTGGATGTTCGAGAAGAATAATGTTCTCGCCTTTGTCACCTGAATGGAGACCCCATTGGAGGTCACCCGCACCTCCTTCAACGGTGCTCCAGCCAGATGCCATAAACAACCTAAAAGGTAGAGGGCCCGGTTCCCCAACAATCCGAACCACTGTGATAGCCAGCGAAGACGACGTCTATTCGTGTCGAAAAATCGGATAACGTCGCCATCAAACCCAGCAGAAAAGTAGTTCACAAAAAATCTCTTTCTTCCTCCCAAATCAGCCTCCCAAACCGAGAGGTCCACATGAGGGTATGATTGAAACTTCACCACCCAGTCCAAGAAATCCTCTTTCTTTACCTTGGGGATACAGAGTTCACGAGCAAGATCATTTCCAGTCCCTAGAGGTACCAGAGCGAGCGGAACATCGGAACCAACGAAATGAGGAAGAACTGAGGAGAAGGTTCCATCTCCGCCACAAATGACAATGAGATCATAGGACGAGTATCCTTTGCTGAATATTTCGGCGAGAGGTCTTTCTCCTATAGATTCAATCTCCAACTCCCCTTCGAATGTCTCCTGAATAGAACTCAGCGCTTTGCGCCAGCTCAGCCCAAGATGTCCACCGGAGTGGAGATTGACCAGGCAACAAACCCGCATAAACCCTTTCGATGAGACATTTTCCCCGAAACCTGATAATCATACTTGAGCAAGTAAAGATTGTAATGCCCGTAATTGTGGGCGGTAGGATTTTCAGAGCGCTGTTTTGAGACCCCTTGGGCTGACTCAGAATAGCGTCTCTTGAGTATTGTTTGACACGGAGGGAGCTCGAATGAAGACAATTGTGGTGACAACAGATCTTTCTGAAGAATCCAAGGTGGCATTTCCTTTGGCACGTTCTCTGGCAGAGATGTCGGGGGCGAAGATTGAGCTACTCGCCGTTGTTGAAGACCCAGCCCAAGCCGCACTCATGTATGCTCTCGACTTTCCAGTGCTCCCAGGAAAGGAGGTTCTCGATCAGTTGAAGGAGAAAGTGAGCCATGATTTAGAAAAGTTTGTAGAGCAAGACTTTGCGGGGGCCAAGGTCTCGACCTCGGTCGTAGAATCAGCCGGGGCTGTACACGATGCCATTACCCATTTTGCTCAGGAGAAGGGGGCTGATATGGTCGTCATTGCTACCCATGGGCGAACTGGTTTATCTCGCTTACTCATTGGTAGTGTAGCGGAACGAGTTGTAAGAGAATGTCCGTTACCAGTACTAACAGTTCCGTCGCAAAATCCCTAGAGCGTGTTATGAAACGAATTGCCATCGTTGTCAGCGGAGGACCGGCTCCGGGCATCAATGCCGTAATTGGAGCCTCTGCCATCGAAGCGACGAATCGAGGAATTGAAGTTCTCGGAATTCATGGTGGCTTAAAGGGAGCAATCACGGATGGCGCGGCCGCCTTCCTTCCCCTTGATATCGACAATGTTTCACGAATTTACAACCAGGGGGGATCTCTCTTAGGAACCTCGCGGTTTAATCCCCTTTCTGCGAAAGATTCAGAGGAGAAATTCCTTGGTTTGATGAAAGAGCAGAGGATAGAGGGGCTGATAATGATCGGTGGTGAGGGTTCAGCAACTCTTAGTAGCATGCTTTCTAAGCGCATACCGGGCCTTCGGATCGCTCACGTCCCAAAAACCATCGATAACGATATTCCACTTCCGAGCGGAGAAAAAACTTTTGGCTTTGAAACCGCCCGAACTGTTGGGACTCAAGTCATAGACACCCTCGTCGTCGACGCAAAGACCTGCCATCGGTGGTATTTGGTGGAAACGATGGGTCGACAGGCCGGTTTTCTGACCATTGGAATGAGCCTTGCCTCTGGAGCTTCGCTTTCACTTATTCCGGAAGAATACCAGGACCGACTTTATGATCCGATAGAGTTCGCAGAGAGAATTGTAACATCCATAAAGCTCAGATATCACATGGGGAAGAACTACGGTGTTGCTCTCCTTGCTGAAGGACTGTTAGACCGGCTCCGCCCTGAGAGCTCAGAACTCTTGGACGAGAATCTTCGAGATGAATTAGGACGACTCACCTATTCCGAAGTCGAACTCGGACATGTCATTCTCCCCCTCATTCGGGAGAGGCTCCATGATCAAGGAATTCATGATATTGAGATAAAGCATAAGAATGTTGGCTACGAGTTGCGCTGTGCTCGGCCGATTGGAGCAGACATTGAATACGCAAGAGTCCTTGGGTACGGAGCGGTCGAATCACTATCAACAAGAGAGGGTTCTTACATGATTACCCGAGATGTTGAACGACTTCATTTCATCCCTCTTGAAACGTTTGTCGCCGATGGGCGTGTGCGCGGAAGGACCGTAGATCTCGATTCAGATGTGTACAAACTCGCTTGTCGGTATATGGTGCGCTAGTGACTCGTCAGAAAAGTTTTTTCACTAGGTTGTAGAGTCAGTGGGGCAATTCGAGCAGAGCTCTGCACGCAGCAACGTGCTCCTTAGAGTGAAAAAAAATTTATGGAAGGAACACTAGTACGAACTCCTTGCAGCAGTATCCTCATATTCCGCTGCGACTAATCCTCGTCGTCAATTTTCCCCTTCTTATCATTTGCCTTTAAACCGTCTCGAACATTCATGAGGAGCTGTTGTGTTTTTCGTCTCCTGCGAGCGAGCTTTCGTTGACGCCCTATCAGCGCCTGCTTCTGTGTGCCCGAAACCGGAATCACAAAAGACAACGGCGTACTGGTAAGATGTTTAACAAGTCGGATCATGTGAACGTGTACTGGTATATCAGCCATCCCAATTTTTCCTAAATTGCTAGGACAAGATAAAAAAGAATGCCCTCAAGGAAATAACACTGGCAGGTGTATTTACTTGAGGGCCGTGCATTTGTCCTAACTCTCCCTCTATGTACCCGAACACAATCCAAGGAACGGGCCAAACTGAGGAAGTGACAATTTTTGTCATTCTATAGGGGAGAATGAGTGGGAATTTGAGCTGATTAGGGCTGCGGGCAACAATTCTTGTCACTCCCGGAAGCTTAGTAGGAAGTTGGGTTTGGATCGGATAACGGGTAATCTGTTTCCGTCAGCTGTAAACTGTTTGCACTGACTACTTGCTATAGCGGTCCACAGAAGAAATATTGGCTTTGCCAATTTTCAAGAGCTAGAAACATAGAGCAAACACCATCAGAATCGCTTAGGAGTCCGACATTCTTAGTGGTGTTGGCTCTAAGAGTTCCCTCTCAAATCCCAGGAAGGAAGAAGCCCTCCCTTTGAAGATGGGGTCGTTCCAAGAATTTCGTTGGATTCATCGAAGTGAACCTCTCTAATGGAGGTCTCTTGTTTCGCGACATTTCTAATTGGTAGTGCGGCCTCAACACTTCGAGCACGAACCAAGCCAGACTGCATCCCTTGCAAGAGATGTAAAATCTGCTCGCCCTCCTCTCTCTCTCTTCTCATCGTACGAAGATTTCGTGGGCAAAGATGCCTCTGACTACCGCACAGGCCAAACAAATGGTTGATGAATTTTCTGACAAAGTGAACCGTAGAGTTCGTCACCGAGACTACCTTTCTGAAGCTGGGACAACTCCTCTTACGAATGTAGAGAGAGCTCTCCGCATATCTGTTACAACCAACGCATGCCTTCCGTCGCACTGCCAGCTATAGCAGTTCTCAAAAGAAATTGCCGCGAAGCGGTGGGTTCTTTTGAGGGCTGTTATAGCAGGAGACCGGAGGG
>JAGRAT010000003.1 GCA_020434495.1 Bdellovibrionales bacterium
AGGCCTTGCAATTTGGAGCCATAGTTCAGTTGGTTAGAACGCTCGCCTGTCACGCGAGAGGTCGTTTCGCAGAGAACCGAAGGTTCTTAGAGTGCGAAACGAAACAGTGGCAAACGCGAGCAGCGTTTGATTCCTTGATGGTCGCAGACCCGCGACCGTCATCGAAGTCAGGACGTGACATTTCTAGCCAAGTGAATTATGCCTCTAAGGCATAATTTCTCTTGGAGCCATAGTTCAGTTGGTTAGAACGCTCGCCTGTCACGCGAGAGGTCGCGGGTTCGAGTCCCGTTGGCTCCGCCATTATTCGGTTTTGTATTTTTTCAAAATCGAGTGTTACAAACCCCATCGGCTAAGTCCTTAGCCATATTTCTGCTCGGCGCAATGCCCAGGAACCGAGGTTCCTCTCGGCCTGATCGGCCTTCACCTCCTGAGCCAACGGGGCTCGAACCCTTAAGAAGATATTGCGAGACTGCTGAGTGCGAAGTGTCCATATTCTTAGCGATTATCTCTATCCTGTTCGCATCCGCTATTCTGCGTTAGGGTGCAGTTTATGCCTGAATCAATTCATAAAGTCCTAGTAGAGCCGATTACCCTTGAAGATTACGCAGATGTGCGCGAAAGCATGCTCTCCGCATATGAGGATTCTGGCCTCTCAGTCTGGGGTGAGGAGACGATTAAGAAACTGATCAAGCTATTTCCTGAGGGGCAGCTTGGGGTTCGCGTGGACGGCAAGATTGTAGCTTGTGCTCTTACTCTGATCGTCGACTCGGTGAATTTAAAAGACAAACATTCCTATTTGGAAGTTACAGATAACTACACCTTCAGTACTCATACGAGGGAAGGGGATATCCTCTATGGAATAGAGATGTTCGTTCACCCAAAGTATCGAGGCCAGCGATTCGGTCGACGACTCTATGATGCGAGGAAGCAGCTCTGTGAAGACCTGAATCTTAAAGCGATCCTTTTTGGAGGAAGAATTCCACACTATTCCCAGCACTCGTCCGAAATGAAGCCTCGAACCTATATCGAAGCAGTGAGAAGGCGAGAGATTAACGACCCGGTGTTGAATTTTCAGCTTTCAAATGACTTCCGGCCCGTTCGGGTGCTCCAAGGATATCTTCCGGGGGATGCCCACTCCATGGAATATGCGGTGCTGTTACGATGGGACAATGTCATGTACCAAGGGAAGCCAACTCACGAGCGGAAGCAGCAGGTCATACGGCTCGGGCTTATCCAGTGGCAGATGCGTACGGTAAGTGGGATTGAACAGCTATTTGAGCAGATGGAGTTCTTTGTTGATACCCTAGGGAGCTACGTTTCGGATTTCGCCGTGTTCCCGGAGTTTTTTAATGCGCCACTGATGGCCCCCTTTAAAGAGCTCTCTGAGCCGAACGCGATCCGGAAGCTTGCTGAATTTGCGGATCCTATCAGACAGAAAGGGTGCGAGCTCGCAGTGAAGTACAATGTGAATGTTATCTTGGGTGCTATGCCGCAACTTGATGGAGACACCCTTCGAAATGTCGGCTATCTCTGCCGAAGAGATGGTACGTATGAGCCGTATGGGAAGGTTCATGTAACCCCGTCCGAGCGTGATGCTTGGGGAATGGTAGGGGTAGATACCATTAAGACCTATGATACAGACTGCGGGAAGATCGGAATTCTCATCTGCTACGATGTTGAGTTTCCGGAATTGGGGAGACTCTTAGCCGATCAGGGGATGAGACTTCTTTTTGTACCCTTTCAAACTGATACGCAAAATGGGTATGTCCGAGTGCAAGCGTGTGCCAAAGCAAGAGCTATCGAGAATGAATGTTATGTTGCGATCGTTGGGTCGGTTGGAAACCTTCCTCGTGTAAAGAATATGGATATTCAGTTTAGTCAGTCAGCGGTGTATACCCCCGCGGATTTCTCCTTCCCAACAAATGGTGTGAAGGCCGAAGCAACGCCGAATTCTGAAATGGTGCTGATTGCTGATGTTGATGTGTCACTATTACGTGAGTTGCACTTCTATGGTTCAGTCAGAAATTTGAAGGATAGAAGAAAAGATCTTTATGATCTTCGCCTGTTAGAGGGGTAGTAAAAAGGTACAGCCGGCGAGAGCTTGGTTTTATAACCATCAGAGAGAAACCTCTCATTTGGGAACATTACGTTACCCTCGCCGACAGTACTGATTGTTTTCGCTCTGAGTTGTTTCTTCTTCAGGAGACTACAGCGTGCGAAGCTCAGTCAGTCTCCAGTAGAAAGTTGAAATCAGAAGCGGAAAACGCCCTGCACGCCGACGACCCAGGAGTTTTCACCGGAGCCGAAGACGTTTGCTTCGACATCGGGGGTGGACCACGTCGCGTCGCCGAGCCAGAAGAGCGAGCCTCCGAAGAGGGTCACTCCGAAATCCTCCTCCTGGTAGCTCACGCGAAGGAGAGCCTCGGCCACGGGAACGGTTCGGAAACCGCTATCGTGATCCGTGTACGAGAAGGCCTCGTACTGGAGGATGTTCTGACCCTGACGAAGCACGGAGCCGTGAACATCGAGATCCCCGTAGGGGAACGCGAAGCCGGCACCGCCCTGCAACCCGATCGTCCACCAGCTGCCGTTGTCGACCGCCGACCTCCATTCGATGCGCGGCCCGAGGGTCACACGAGGAATGATGAGATCGAGCTCGGAGGACGCCGAACCGAAGTGTTCGATGTAGTCGTTGATGACCCCGTTCTGCCAGTCCGTCTCCGAACTGTAGAAGGTGTCGTGGTCGCCCGAGGCCGTCTGCGCGAAGCTCACCGCGAGGGTGAGAACCGGGCCGACACGCCAAGAACTCGACTCAGTCGAAAGTCCGCCGTCGATGTCGAACATGTAGGCGAGGTCCGCGCGAAGTCCGAAGGCGTTGGTGCTATCGGAATCGTTGTACGGACCGAACGGCGGACAGTCGGGATGGTACTGCCCCTGGAAGAAGGTGGCGATGCCAGATCCCGGGGGCTCCTGGTAGGTGGTGTCACCGAAGACCGAGAACCGATCGAGGTAGCTCTGTCGTGACGTCGCGGAACGGAAGCGAACCGGGATGTCCAGAATCGCCTCGAACCCGATGTCGAGCTGCCAGCTCAGATCCTCGATCGCCAGCTCGAGGGGATCCGGACGCTCCTGTTCGGAACGAGCGAACTCCTCGGCCAACCTCTCGAGGGTGGACCCGTCGTTGTTGGTGGTGTTCTGGGCGAAGACGCTGCTCGTGAGAGCGAGCGCGATCGCACCGATGAAGATGATCATGTGTCGCATGATGTGGAAGGAACTCCGTGTAGGAAGGAAACCTGCGCAGAATGATTGCCGAACCGTTCGACAATAACTCCCAGAACCTAGTTTCAGCTCTCGCACGCTGCGCTGATGGATTGCCATCAGCGCAGCGCCCGAAAATCACTTCTACCCGACCAATAATGTTTTTTGGGGTGCGTCTTCCGTTAAGACCCACAAAAGAAAATGAGAAACTGCCCCCGCAGAGTTGATGGTAAGAAGTCTCAAAATCTTAAGGTAATTTATGTGGCTCGCGGATGAATTTTATAGCTAACCCATTGAAATTACGTAGGGATGACCTCTTTGGTTGAGGAAAACTTGAAGCAAAGGGGGTGGTTAGCGAGATTATTGCTGTAAGCGAATGGAAGTAAACGATGGGTTTTTTTAGTCGCCGTCTGAAAGTAGAGGCGGGCAGTCACAATCAATTTTCCGAAGAAGAGATTCGGCAAGCAAAGGTAAGTGTTGGTGCCAAGATTGCTGCCGATCTCGAGCTCTATGCACGTTACACAAAATATCGTGAAGCTGAATCCGCCGTCGCAGCTGCGGAAGTTGTAGACCATTCCCAGCTTGCAGGAGTTGCAGTTGAGCTAAAGCAGTATGCTCTCAAGTCTTTGCAGCAAAAAGGGTTTAGTGCAAACGAGGCGACCTTGCTTTGTGAGGATCTCAGTGGAGATATCGACTCGAGACTTCTCAGCAATTATCAGAAACGTTCCACTGAGAGTAAGAGTGCTCTGAAGAAGGCTCAGAAATTCTATGTTGATGAACGTGAAAGATTTATCGCCGGTCTTTCTGCGGTCGAAAAAACCGCACTCTCGAAGTTATTACCGAGAGGTTCCGTGTCAAAGCCAATTGCTGCCATAGATAGTGCGCTTTCCCGCAAGTATCAAGAGAATGTCGAGCAAGAGAGAAAAGCCTCTTAAGTTCTCAAGTTCACCACTGATAGCCCAACTTGACCGCCCAGGTTCTATCGCTTGTCTTCGCTCCCGCTGCGGGTTGGCTATTGTAATCATGGTTAAATTCTATGCCACCCACGATACCGTAGAATAACGGTGCTCGTAAGCCTGTCCAGGAGGAGAGCAGGAGATCGTCAGTTTCTTCAGCATTCCAGGTCCCCTGCTCGCGGTGATAGAACTGAAGCTGGTCGGTAATGAGGAAGTGCTCATACTTTATCTTCCATCCAGTGCCCCAATACTGATCCTCCTCTTCGGTTTGATACTTTCTGTCGACAAAAAGTGGACCGACTTCGAAGCTCAAGTTTTTCTTGTCATCATCATAGACCTGATAACCAACTCCGGTTCCGTAAATGTTCCTGCGGCTTAATGAAGCAAAGTCATCTTGTTCGTAGCTGGTGAACCCGGTGAGGAAGGTCTTCGGTGTGATAAACCTGTCGTACTCAAAGATGAATTGTGAGTTGTTTGCGGTATCAACACCATTTGCTCTGTCTTTTTCGAGTTCGCCATTTATGGTGTAGCGATTTCTCAAGTTTCGAAGTTCGAGGAAGATGTCGGAGTTTGATTGATCTTGGTCGGTGTTTCCTCTGTCGCGATCATAAGAAAAGTTAACACGGCCAGCAAAGTGCAATCCTTCTCCAATGCGCCAACTTTCAGGCTTTAACGTATACTTTCTCGCCTTTGGTTTTCCGGCGAAGAGCGGAGAGCTTTCATTTACCTCACTCGTCTCGGAAATGGAGAGATCTTCTTCGAAGATTACCTTTACCGGTTCATCAAGGGAGAGGGATGCCACCTGATGCCAATCGATCTCAATCTTTTTACTGTAAGGAGTCTTTATTTGAAGGGTATCTCCCTTTTTGGTGATCAGCTCTCCCGTAATGCGGTCGCCATTTTTTAGGAGAACGGTATCGGCTTGGGCGCTTAGGGGTAAGATGCTGAAAATAATGAGCATGGTCGCTAGGTAGACGATGAAAGCAGAGCGATCTTTCTCTTGCATGTGATTCTTTCCGTTAATATTTCGACGGAAAACCAAATCAGTTTTTGGGAATTTTTTCAAATCACGCTACAATTTTGCTCCTATGGAAATTGAGCGAAAGTTTCTCGTTGATCCAACTGCCCTTCCCTTTGCCCCCGACAACTTTGTTTGCGAACAGATTACTCAAGCCTACTTGGTGGTGGATGAAGCTGGGAAAGAGGTTCGTATACGACGCAAGGGAGCTGTATACACTCTTACCGTTAAGTCTGGTTCTGGGCTTGCTCGACAGGAAACGGAAGTAGCAATTGATGCTGCCCAGTTTCATGCGCTACTCCATGCCGCAGAGGGGCTGGTGTTGGAAAAGAAGCGATATCTTGTTCCGTTGAAAGACGGACTTGTAGCGGAATTGGATCTTTACGGAGGCGCCCTTAGGGGGCTTGCCGTTGTCGAAGTAGAGTTTCTTGATGAAAAGGCGGCGGCTTCATTTTCTCCTCCCGACTGGTTTGGAGAGGAGAAGACAGAAGACCGAAGATTTAAGAATGCCGTGCTTGTTAAAAGCGGCACCTCTCCAGAGATGCTCCTTGCTTCTTAGGCCTTCTCTGCTAATTTGGCGGATTGATTTTTGTGCATCTGTTGTCTGTCAGATGTAAACCCAAAGGGCGTAGTTCAAAAGGGAAAGGTCAGGTTCAAGCCTACGCCAAAGGGGGGGGCGGGATCACTCAACGCAAGTAAGAGGGGTGACTAGTCCTTGCTGCTTCCGAGGTTCTTTCGTTCTAAAGCGTTAGCGATGTCTCTGTCTGCACGTTCGGTGTAGCGCATGGTAATTCGGACATCGCTGTGTCCAAGTGCCTGAGCAACGAGCCGAACATCTTGAGAAGAGTTTAGGAGATCCGTTGCGAAAGAGTGTCGCAAAAGGTGCGGATGAAGTTTCGTTTCGCCAGAAAGCTGATTGATGGCTCGCCAAATAGATTTCGATCCCATTAGGAAGGAATCCGGATTGTCAGGAACCACACGATAGGTGCTGATAAAAAGCGGAAGTTTTTTGTCCTGTCCGATCGTTAAATCAGGGAAAAAGCGCGAAAGTTCGCGGCGGCGTTCGTCCAGGTATTCTCTTAATCGTGGTCTCAGGGCTGAAGAAATGTAGACGTTTCGAAACTTCTTCCCCTTGGTCCGCACATTTTGAATCCACTCCAATCCTTCATCGAGCTGACCATGCCGGAGGAGTCGGACTTCATCTGCGCGGAGGCCAGTTTCAATAAGAAAGACAAAAAGCATCTCGTTTCGGCGCCGTTGAAAGGAGTTTCGCTCGGACTTCCGGTCAGCGGCGTGTTGAAGGGCATCGTGGACCTGTTCAACTGTTAGCGATTTTGGACGGAGTGCTTGGAGCTTCGGGGGTTTTACTTCCTTGGCCGGGTTAGTAAATGTTGGCACCCTTTCAGCAAGGGTCCTCCCCATATGTTTTAATGTGGCAAGCCGACGTGAAACTGTAGATGGCGCTTCTCCCTGCGATAAGCAGTGTTCTATGAAGTTTTGAACACTTGAGTGGTCCCAGTGAGTAACTCGCAAAGACTCGACATCTGGAATGGCGTGATAGGAAGTGAGGAACTTCAAGAAGTGTTCAATGTCAGTGCGTTTCGCCTTAGCGGTATGGATTGACCCAGAGGCGTAGTACTCGAGGTAGCTGCTGACTACCTTAAAGAGAGCGATCGAAGTAAAGGACTTTCCTTTCGAAAGAACCTCAAGTGATTCAACTTCTGTTTTGCTGCTCATGGTATAGAGGATTTCTTGAGCCGGGCAGGATGTCAAAGGATTTTGTTGTTCGCGAAGAGCGTTCTAGATGATCTCCATCTCATCTACAATACCAAGGACATCCTTCGTTTCGACAACACGCAGGAATTCGTCCCACGGAACTTTGACTCCAGCGTTCTTGCCGATAAGGACAGTAGCGCCAAGTGGAATGCCGCTGATGTTTACCTCTTGGAGGTCTCCCGCATCATTATCTACCGCGGAGGCTACCTCTACGACTTCGGCAAGTAGGCTCTCTTCTCCACGCTCCTTGGCGTTGTCTGGAAGGTAAAGCCCGCCATCTGACTTTCCGTCTCCCTTTTTAATCTGAACCAGGACTCGCATCCCGAGAGGGTGAATTCGTCTCACAATACATCCGTTTAACTGGGTCCCAGAGCATAGCCGAAAAGGAGGGTCAGGGCGAGATATCGTTCTGGCAAAGAAAGTTGGCCTCAGAGCTGTTAGTTTTTGGTTCTCGCGTATATCTAATTGTGCTATTCCTGCATCTATTGAATAACTACTCATACTAATGAGTTAGCCCGGATATACTCGTCAGAGAAAGGTCAAACAGAATGTCAGAACAGAAAGCAACCATTACTTTTCCAGAAGGGAATTCAATCGAACTGCCAGTATCGGAGGGGAGCGAGAAGGAGAAGGCTATAGATATCTCTAACCTTCGAGCCCAATCAGGATACATCACACTAGACCCCGGTTACGGAAACACTGGGAGCTGTGACAGCGCCATTACGTTTATTGATGGTGAGCAGGGGATTCTCCGTTATCGTGGATACAAAATAGAGGATCTTGCAGAGCACAGCTCTTTCCTTGAAACCTCTTATCTCTTAATCAACGGTAAGCTTCCTACAGCGAAGGAGTTGCAAACATTTGATGACAAGATTCGCATGCACACCCTTCTGCACGAAGATGTGAAAAGTTTCTATGATGGTTTTCCGCGTGATGCGCATCCTATGGCTATCCTTGCCTCAGTTGTCGTGTCGCTTTCCTCCTTTTATCAGGATGAAGCGGGAAGTCCAGAGGAGGTATCGTACCTCAACAGTATCCGATTGATGGCAAAGCTGCCGACTATCGCTGCGTGGGCATATAAAAAGTCGATTGGGCATCCGTTTACCTATCCGGATAATAAGCGCAGCTACTCGGAGAACTTCCTCTATATGATGTTTGGGCTCCCGGTAGAAAAATACGAGGTAGATCCGCTAATCGTTGAAGTGCTTGATACCTTGCTAATTTTGCACGCTGACCACGAACAGAACTGTTCCACCTCAACAGTTCGAATCGTAAGAAGTTCTGGTGTGAACCTCTTCGCTTCGATAGCTGCTGGAATCTGTGCTCTATGGGGGTGGCGTCATGGTGGAGCGAACCAGCAGGTAATCGAGATGCTCAATCACATCCGTGAGGACGGCGGAGATGTGAAGAAGTACATCGCGATGGCTAAGGATAAGGACAGTGGTTTCCGACTGATGGGATTCGGTCACCGTGTGTACAAGAATTACGATCCACGGGCGAGCGTGATTCGCAAAAAATGTGAACAGGTACTTCAGAAGTTGAATAATAATGATCCAACTCTTGAAATTGCTCGAAAGCTAGAAGAAGCAGCCTTGAATGACGACTACTTTAAGGAGCGTAATCTCTATCCGAACGTCGATTTCTATAGTGGTATCCTCTATAAAGCGATGAGGATTCCAGTAAACGCCTTTACCGTAATGTTTGCGCTTGGGCGGCTTCCTGGTTGGATCGCTCACGCGAAGGAGTACACTGAAGATCCAAAGAACAGAATTGGACGACCTCGCCAGGTGTACACTGGAGAAACCGAACGCGAGTACGTGCCGATCGACAAGCGCTAAGACTTGAGTTGCTACTTGAGTTGCTGAGAGTAGTACTGAGCCGTTTCAATATAGTGGGTGACCCCACTTACGGTGAATTTGCGCTCTAGCTCAGATACTTCCCGAAGGACTTTGGCTGGCACTCCCGCCGCCATCATATTCTTTGGGATGATGAATTTCATACGAACGAGGGACTGCGCTGCCACCATGGCGTCTTCTTCAACGACTGACTCATCAAGAACAGTAGCTTGCATACCGATTAGTGCCCTGTCTTTTACGTGGCAACCATGAAGGACGGCGCCATGACCAACAGTAACTTCATCTTCGCATACGCATGGCCCAAGTCCTCGGGACGTATGCATGACAACATTCTCTTGGATATTCGTTCGCTTCCCGATGACGATAGGGTTGATATCACCCCTTAGTACGGCTCCAAAAAACACAGAGCTCTCTTCGCCAATGGTGACGTCACCAATGACGTATGCATTGGGAGCAATGAATACTCCTTCAGCTATCTGCGGTGTCTTTCCACGATAAGGAATAACCGGCATGGGTGAGGCCTCTACCGAAGGACCTGATGGACGGCTTGTATGCAGCGATCCTTAGAAGGCAGGATGACGGACTCAAGAGATTTTGAGTACGGCATCGGGATCTCCAAGGAGGATACGAGTCCAACTGGTGCATCAAGCTCGTCAAATATCTTGGTGCTGATAAGATGGCTAATATAGGCTCCGAAGCTAGACATCTCATGCTGCTCCTGAATGATGACAGCGCGATGAGTTTTCGCGACCGAAGTAAATATAGCTTCCTCATCAAGTGGGCGAAGGGTTCGCAAATCTACCACTTCGGCTGATATCCCTTCAGCTTCCAGTGCGCTTGCTACCTCCAGTGTCAGGAAGACGTTTTTTGACCAGGTGATAAGGGTTACATCAGAACCCTCTTTTTTGATGTCAGCTACCCCAAGTGGGATGGTGTACTCCTCTTCTGGAACCGGTCCTTTGAGGCTGTAGGTAAGCTCTGACTCAAAGAAGCAGACTGGATTGTCATCTCGGATGCTGCTTTTTAGCAGTCCCTTCATGTCGTACGGAGTGGAGGGGCATACAACCTTGAGTCCTGGGGTGTAGGCATACCAGTGTTCAAATGAGTTCGCGTGTTGCGCACCCAACTGATAGGCGGCACCACCGGCGCCACGGAATGTTATCGGCATCTTCAACTGTCCAGCAGACATGAGCCGTCCCTTGGCCGCCGTGTTGATGATCTGATCAATTGCGACTAACGAAAAGTTGAAGGTCATAAATTCAACAATCGGACGAAGTCCGCACATCGCAGCCCCAATACCAATTCCGGAAAATCCGTTTTCGGCTATAGGGGTATCGATTACACGTTTGGCTCCGAACTCGTCGAGCATCCCTTTGGAGCATTTGTAGGCCCCATTGTATGCACCAACTTCTTCTCCCATAAGAACTATGGAGCCATCGTGGCGCATCTCTTCACTCATCGCTTCTTTTAGCGCATCTCGAATGGCAATTTGTCGCATTTCTACCTGTTCGCTCACTGGACTACTTGTGCCTCCACTAGGGACTGGTGATTCCAAAGTTCACTCCTATACGTAGACATAGTTAGCCGCTGTGGATTCATCTGGATATGGCGATTCCTCAGCAAACTTCACCGCTTCTTGAATCTCGGCTTCGACAGCGTTTTCAATGTTCGCTCTTTTCGTTCCCATGCCGAGGGAATCGAGCTTTTGGCCCATAAGTTCGATGGCGTCTCGATCTTTATGGATCTGCACCATCTCTTTGGTTCGATACTGTTGAGGATCTGCCATGGAGTGGCCGCGGTAGCGATAGGTCTTCACCTCGATAAGAGTCGGCTGATTCTGCTCGCGGGCACGTTGCACTGCTGTGTGCACTTTTGAGCGAACTTCAAAAATATCGTGCCCATCAATTGTGTCTCTCGCCATCGGGTAGCCGAGCGCTCTGATGGAAAGGTCTTCGGTTGGGAATGTTTTCTCAATTGGAGTTCCCATTGCGTATTCGTTGTTCTCGATAAGATATACAACCGGTAGGCCCCATAGCGCTGCAAGCGACAACCCTTCGTGGAATGGACCGATATTGATTGCACCGTCTCCTAGAAAGCACAGAGTAACGCCGCGTTCTTCTTTGTACTTTTGTGCGAAGGCTAAGCCAGCAGCTATTGGCACCTGTCCACCGACAATTCCCCAGCCGCCGTAGAAATTATTCTCGATATCAAAGAAGTGCATAGACCCACCACGTCCTTCGACGCAACCGGTGGCTCGGCCGAGAAGTTCGGCCATTCCAGCTTTGGCGGATCCGCCTCTAGCTAGGTAGTGCCCGTGACAACGATATCCAGTGATGATCTTATCTTGTCGTTCTAAAACGGAGAGTGCGCCTACGGCCACGGCCTCCTGCCCAATATAGAGGTGAAGAAATCCTCCAATCTTTCTCTCGGTGTAGAGCCTCGCCGCTTCTTCCTCGAAGCGTCTAATTCGAAGCATCTTCTCGTACAGCTCACAAAGAAGCTCGTTATCCATAAAACAGATTCCAAAAAAAGAGTCGGTAAAAAGTAGTAGTATGGGAAGAAGAAGGCAACTCACTTCATTGTTTGGAGGGCGTAAAGTTCGTAACCTAGCTGTCAGAGCTTATGCGAAGACTGTTTGCCGTTGACCCTAGCCTTACCTGTTCTGGATGGGCCCTTTTCTGTGGAGGGGGCGGGGAGCTATTGGCCGTTGGGAAGATTCGAGCCAAGGGGCCGTCCATTCCTATGGCGAATAGGTTGAAGGATCTACAGGAGAAGGTAAGAGGGGTGTTTGATACGATCGGCCTGGATGGGAACGATGTTTTAGTTTGTGAGGCTCCAACCACAATGCGGGACCCGCGAGCAGCTCTCGTGGTGGAGCAGGTGCGGGGAATCTTCGAATCGGTAGCCCGAGAGCTCGGGACTCGGGTACCTGGCAGAATAAATCCACGTTCAGTGCAGTATGAGTTGATGGGGCTCAAGGGGAAGCAGTTGAAGCGAGAGATTGTAAAACAGGTAGCACACGATGTGGCTGAGCGATTATTCGGTGAAAAACTTACCCGTCTCGGACTGCCGCTCGGTGCATCTAAAGGTAAGCATCAAGATATTGTTGACGCAGTGCTTCTTGGTGCGTATGGCTTCTCAAAGATTACTCATGCAGAGAAGGTAGGAGAACCGTGGGAAAACTTTTTTTCACAGAACGAACCGCGAAAGCGGTCCGCAGCGCGACTCGGCGTTTTGGGATCCTCTTCGTAGTCTCCCTGTTTGCGCTAGTCCCCTTGCTCGTGCTTGGAGGGGCTTCTGCGCAGGTTCGTACGAATCTCAGCAATCACATTCACGATCCGCGCGGTGAGCCGGACCTCACGATCTGTTCCCAGAACTTGAAGAACTTGGGCTCCCTCTCGGACATGAATCGCCGCGGTGAGACCATGGAAGAAGCGGATCGAAGCGAGAAAATTACTGCGCTAACAAAAAGGTTTCAGGCCGTAGACTGTGATGTCATCGCAGTACAAGAGCTTCTTGGATCGGATGAAGATAAGTCCAAAGCCGTTCTTAATGAAATCGGCAAGGCGTTAAAGTATCGCACCAACCTCGAGTATGATTCCTACGTAGGACCATCGAACGACAAGGCCGCACGACTCGGGTTTCTTGTGAAGAAGAGTCGCATCGAATACGACGGCCTCACTTCATTTGTAAATGTTGAGCTTCCGAAGATCTCTGAGGAGCTCGATGCCAGAAAGTTTGCAAGGGGTCCTCTCGAGCTTCGATTACGGGTGACGGGAAAGGGAGATGCCGTTGCTCGAAAATTTATTATCGTGAATTTTCATTTCAAGTCTCGGGCATTCAATAGCGCTGACGGATCCGATCTCTCTTGGGAAACCTATCGGATGGAGATGGCTGAAGCCCTTAGGCGGATAGTGACTCGTAGGCATCCAGAAACGCTGAAGGGGGATGGAAGTGTATTGGTGCTGCTTGGGGATCGAAACAGTCATTTTGATTCTGCGAGTGCAAAATTGCTGACGGGCGAACTTGTACTTCCGCGCTTCCAGGGTGAAGCCGCTTGCCGTTTAAATAAACGCGGTATTCCGCTTTGTCAGCCTGGTGCCGCTATACCACCAGCGTTTGTTAGTGTGCTAACGACAGATCCACAAACTTTCCGAACCCCTGGAACCTATCGTTATGAAGATACCTTCAGTTGGATAGATGACATTCTTGTCCCGGTAGCAAACCTTCCTTTTCTTTATGCTGAAGCCGGCGTGGAGGGGGACTACGATTCTGGAACCTTAAATCTCTACGAAGAGGCGTCTGACCACGCGCTCGTCTATGCAAGGTTTAATTGGTAGGGTGCTGCTCGCGAGCGGTGGTGTCCTTTCCCGCCTCTTTTACGGGGACGAGATTCTTTAGGAACTGTTCTGCAACCTTTTCCTTTGAAAACTTAGTCGCGTAACGAGCACACTCGTAACGATCGCCGTGTCGCAAAGCTTCCTCAATAGCTACCCGCAGGTCGTCGTGCATAGCGCCAAGCTGCGGTGAAGCGAGGATATCTTTCGGACCTGTTACAGGAAATGCCGCTACCGGAACACCGCTTGCAAGTGCTTCAACTACTACACGGCCGAACGTATCAGTAAGACTTGGAAAAACAAAAACATCCCCCTCGCAGTAGGCTTGTGCCAGTTCTTCTCCGCTTTTCTCCCCCAAAAACTCCACTTCTGGGTACTTTGCCTTGAGGGTTTGCAGATAGGGGCCATCTCCAACGATCCGTTTCGTTCCGTCGCCAAGATCGAGATTGAGGAATGCTTCGAGGTTTTTCTCGACGGATACTCGTCCTATATAAAGATAGATCGGACGCTTGCTTGTATTGTCTTTGCGTTCTCTTTGGTAGAAGCAGTTCGGATCGTAGCTCCCGGTCCACTCGGCAACCTTCTGAAAACCTTTCTGTCTCAGAATTTCCATCATCGACTTCGATCGGGTCATGGTGAGTTCCGCAGCAGAGTGAAACCACCAGAGCGAATTCCAGGTGAGACTGCTTGGAACGAGCATGAGCTTGCTCAAGTATTCTGGCCACAGTGTGTGAAACGAAGTGGTAAATTTCAAATTTCTATCGACGCAGTGGCTGCGGGTGAGAATTCCAATTGGTCCTTCGGTCGCTATGTGAATGTGATCGGGTTTAAACTCTTCGAAGAGAGTCACTACCTTTTTGGGAGAAGGAATTGGCATTGGGATTTGTGGATAAATAGGGTTTGGCATCGTCTTATCGGGACCGATAAGTGCCACTTCATGACCGAGTCCTTCGAGCACTTCCCGAGTTTCTTGGAGTGACTTTGAAACTCCATTCACCTGAGGGTAATAGGTGTCGGTTGCGAGTATTATTCTTTTTGGGGAAGTCATAGACGGTTTTATCGGATACTTCGTTTCTTGATGCAACGACCTCTCTATCCCCAAAGACCCGCTAACGCATCTTTATCTCTATATCAGAGCTACTCGCTCCATTACTCCCAGCTAATCTTCTCTACCCAAATAATTTCACAGGCTCCGGCTCCTTTGTCATCGCGAGTTTGAGAGCTGATGAACGTTCTGCCGCTATCATTCTGAGCTTTTATGAGATAGCCATCTACTGAGATGACGTCATCCAGGCGAACACGTAAGAGCTGATCTCTCACCGCGTCATTGCTCGGGATCATATGCATGTTTGCGCTGTGGAGAGAGATGGTATCAGCAGGTAAGGGGAGCCTTCGGGTGCTCCATCCGTAAAATCTTCCCACCTGAGAAATGGAGAGTTGATTAAGCACTTGCGAGTCAGACATCGGTCCCCAGCCCATCGCAAAATCCACTGGTGACAGCGATGCCATGCGATCAAAATAGTATCGGGTAGTACTCAGTACTCTTCCTCTCATCTGAAATGAGCAGAGAGGCACTATGGTGTAACCGTAAGCCCTCCAAGATTGATCCGAGGAGAGCGCCTGTTGTGCTGGTGATTCTGGAGCAACCTCACCCGGAGGAAGTTTATACTTTGGTCCCGAGGAGAAGCCGAAGCAGAGTACGAGTACGACCATACTTCCCATAAAAACATATGGGAGATACTTCATCACTGCTTGCCGATTCAAGTTTGCCGTACTCACGGACGAGACATCCCCTCTTCGTAGTATATCTTAGTGGCGTACACATTCTATGGGGACATGCAGATCCAGTAAAGCAATCTCATCGGCCTCAATCGCGTGGTCCTCCGCGATAGATCTAAACCGGATCCTCCGCTCATGCGAAGCACGGTTCTGCCATTCACTTAACTTCTCAGTCTCGATTCCAGATAGCTCGCTACTTGTACGTCATGCATCCGAGTCCAGATGAGGTTCTAAAATCCTGACAACCACGTCGTCTCTGTTGATCGGTGCACCGTCCTGGCCACGCTCCAGTTGGGCAATGATCTGGCTTGTTGTAATGGTGGTCATGCGACTGAGGGCGAGGTCTTGAGTAAGAGCCAGGGTACGAGCCGTAGTGATGATCGTGATCCCACCAATTTCCATAATTCCCGGGACGATTATACCCGTATTGGGAATGCCCACGAATCTCAAATCTGGCACGGCAACCATCTGCTACCCATATTCCCCCCTGACGAACACCCCAGGTGCGACCTTCATTGCACGATGCCTTGCTAATTTTCTCTATAAATATGACGTCAGAGCGATACCGAATCGGGGCTGAGCAGAAGTGGTATCCGCCTCGCGATTCACAGGTCAGAACATCGCTAGCGAATGCACTCAGGGGTTGAAGAAAAACAAAAACAAGGGTTGTTATCAAAAAGGTAGCTGACTTCATTTCTATCAATCCTGTTTAAACTCAAGCAATTGGTTGCTCGTGAGAACTCATCAATTATCCAGATTGACGGGAACAGGAATAAATAAGTGTCATCTTTTTTATAGCAGCAAAATCCTGAGGTTGAGTCCGTTTCAATGCCAAACCCATCATCTCACGCTAGATTCGGTCTCGGAGGCTAATATTACCCCGGAGTCCCACCGACGTAACGGACCTGCAGTCGGCTAAATGCATCGACTTTGCTCCATGGAAAGAACGCGAATCCTCCGGTGTTAAAGAGCTCTACCTCTATAGTACTTCCGCTTTCAAAGTACCACGTAATATCAGCAATGTTGTTCGCAAGATTGTTCTCCGAAAGTTCTACTGATTGAATTGTAGTTGCCCCATTCTTGAGTACTCGCGCATAGCTGAGAGTTTTTACCTGCACACTTGCCCAAAGGTGAACACGATAGAATCCTGGCTGGATAATGGTGATCTTTCCGTCTGAGCTAACCGTTGCATATTCTTGAAGTGTGTTAAAATCTTCTCCATTTAAACAGTAGCGATTCCAATCAGCCTTCGTTCCAGGTGTTGTGCATCCTCCAGAGAACATATAGACAGAGCTGTTGCCACCGCCGCCACCATCACAACCGCCGGTACATTCTCCCGGAGGACCTTGTGGCCCAGGAATTCCCTGTTCACCTTGATCTCCCTTCGGACCTTGCGGCCCCATCGGTCCCTCGGGGCCTCTTTCCCCATCTGCTCCGGGAACTCCTGGAATTCCCTGTGGTCCCATGGCGCCAGTGAGTCCAATTGGACCCTGTGCGCCGGTGTCACCCTTTGGCCCTTGAACTCCAGGAATTCCTTGCGGACCTTGCGCACCCTGAAGACCAGGTTTTCCTTGTGGGCCAGTTGGCCCCATCGGTCCTAGGGCACCTTGCGGTCCAGCCGGTCCCATCGGTCCGGGCGCTCCCTGAGGACCTTCGGGACCTTCAATAGCGAATTCTTGAAGTAAAGAAGGGAGGTCTGAAACTGCCTTTGCTAAGGATAAAGAGCCATCTCGAAAATCAGAACTCTTTGAGGTTGCTACTTGTATCCAAACTTTACCGCTGTAGAGGAGATTCACGGGGAGATCTACTAGTAACGTTCCGTCATTTCCAAATCTACCAGATCGGACGAGATCGGTACCCGGCAGGGCCGAGATCGAATTTCTCGACTGTGAAAATACTTCTGGGGTCGAAGATACTCCAATGAGATAGTAGTCGCGGTTTCCCCCGCCGATTTTTACGATAAACGAACTACTGGCGCTTGAGTCAACAAGGTGGTCGGTAAGCTCTAAAGATACAGAATCTCCAGCGGTATCTACTCGCCCGCCACCACGTTGAGCTTCAACGTTCGTATTTAGGAAAAGAGTTAGGATGAGTAAAAGACCACATCCATTCGCGAGCAGATTGGACAAAAATCGCTCGCTCATATATTACCCCTAAAGGTTTACCCCAAAAGCATTACCTCATCAGGAGCTACCCGTACTGATAGGGGACGGCATCTGAATTCCTCCTCTTTAGGGCGGAGAGCACGAAAATCATAATGTCGGAAATTGTTAGAATCGCTTGAGAATTCGTGTGAGTCGGTCTTGGTAGCAATACCTATTCCTTCTTACCAGTTTCACCTAATGACCTTGCAAACCCTGTGACACAATGAAAAAGGGCGTACAAATGATTGACTCCCCACTGTCTCTCACGTACTTTTGAGTTATTGATACTCTTATCAAGAGAGGTGAAGGGAACGGCCCTATGACGCCTCGGCAACCTGTAGAAAGTTGAGTTCTGAGGAGAACTCTCACTTTGAAAGGGTTTTGCTCATGCCTATGTGAGTAAAGCAGTTTCAAAGGACAGCATTCGCAAGGTGCCAATTCCGACAGGAATGACGGAATCTTAACAGGAAGTTTGCTCTGGTGGGTGAATTTCGCTTTGTTGAGACGCCTGAATTTCTGAGAGATGAGAGTGAAGCATTTCTATTTCAGAACGCTTCCTCGAGTACAATAAATAGCGGATCTTCCAGCAGCTTCGAAGCGAATTGCTCTCATTGAAGCGGTCTTGGAGATTTGTGATTGCAGTTGATTTGGTCGCGGCTTGGTCCGCGATGAGAATTACCTCTGTCTCTCGACGATGCATGGAACGTCGTCTCGGAACTGTATCTTGAAAGGGCATCAATCAAACTTGTCTTTCCTCTTTTCGGAAAGCCTGGAGAACAGAGATGGATGCTGCAATTCAAGTTACGCCCATAGCCGAGCTGGGATCGTTTTCTGGGCGATTTCGGTCAGGGCTCGAGCCGTCCCAGCAAGACCTCGAACGACCACTTCGGGAAAAGCAAGCTAGTATCGCTATTGTCGGCGGAGGGTTTAGTGCGATCGCCACGCTGAACCAAATTGTCAAAAAGGTGGAAGAGCGCCGGGAACAGGGGGAGGAGCTTCCGTTAATCAAGATTGCCGTGTTTGCCAAAGACGGCATCGACCGAGGTATCGCTTACAGGCAGCCAGGGAAGTCCGAAGATGCTGGGGTGTTCATCCTCAACCAACCTGCTGACTTTATGTCGTGGGATCCTCAAGATAAACAAGTCTATACCAAGTGGCTTCACCGGAATAATAAACGAGATGAGTTTGGCAAACAGCTTGATGGAGATAGCTTTACGAGTCGAGCTTTGTACGGGGAAGCCATCGAAGATCTCTATCGAAACAGCTTGCTTCGGGCAGAGGCTTTGGGAATAGAGGTGGTGACGGTGAAGGGAGCAGTCACGGACCTTATTGTAGAACCTAAGAACACTGGGGTGCGTCTCGAAATTGCTGAAGCTGAAGGTATGCAGCAATCGGCCTTTCGAGAACAGGCCGGATACACGGTACTTGCGCTCGGACACTCCCCGTACAATCCATTTCCCTACCTCAATGGGAGTGACCGTTATATCTTAAGACCCTTCGAGCTTACGGAGTACCACCAGTTAAAGACTAAACATCCAGAGCTATTTCAAGCGGGAGAGAAAGATGCAAAGGTCGCTCTCGTTGGTGGAGCAAGCTCCTCTCTTGATGCAATTCGAGCTTTGGAACACCTTGGGTTTCAAGGACGGTATGTGATAGTAGCGCCATCACCGTCTATCGAGGTATCAGAGGGAGCTACGGAGGGTCAAACTGGTGACTATGGGCGCCCCTGGAGCTTTGATCCTGAAGTCTACTCACGAAAGTCATTCGCCGACTATCGACCTGATATCCTGACCGCCGAATCGTTCTCTCCAACGGCCTCCTTTCTAACCTTGGGGAAGAAGCTGGGTCAGGAATTAAAGGCAGCTCAAGAACGAGGGTTTGGGGAGGGGCACGTATACTTTGGACTTCCACTTGAAGAGATGAAGAGGAAAATCGAAGGACTCCCCGAGGCCGAAACGGAAGGGGCAAGGCAGTTCATAAAGTACGTAACTCACATGCAGGGATGTGCTACAGCTCCCGAATCAGCATCCCTCTATCGTCAACTCGAGCTGCAGGGTCGTATTGATCGACTCGAGGGCAGAGTTACAACGAGTCCACAAAGTAGCCCTAACCTCGCGAAAGAGGATGGGCCTCTCCTGCTTGGTACGAGTATGGCGGATGGCCGTACCTTTGTTTTGGAAGTGGATGCTGCCGTCAATTGCTGCGCCTTCCCAAAAAGCCATCTCTCGCCAACGACAGCCCGTTTGGCTGATTCTGTGAGTACTGATCCCAATTCGCCGCTCGGTTTGCTTGGCCCACCTGCTAAGATTGGTAGAAGATTTGGAGCCGAGACCTTTGCCGTCGAAGCTGAAGAGCAAGCAGAACAAGCCCTTCGGCTTTCGTTTAAGAATGCTCGACTTGTGAAAGAGGGATCAGAATCCGTTAACGCAAATTGATTTTTTGAGGAGTAAGAAATGGGAAAACGACTAGATGACTTTGATTCGTTTCGAACGGCGATGAATGAGAAAATTTTAGAAGCGGGAAATCTTCAGGTGAAGCGCTTTTTCAATTTAGACTCACAGGCCTATGCAGAAGGAGCGCTTCCGGTAAAAACGAAGGAGCTTCTTGGGCTCGTGGCATCCGCGGTGCTTCGCTGCGATGATTGCATTACCTATCATATCGTCCAGTGTCATGAGCACGGTGTCACTAAGGAGGAGTTCTTCGAGGTATTCAATGTTGCTTTGATTGTGGGGGGATCAATAACCATTCCGCACATACGGAGAGCTACCGAGGTCTTGGAAGAGCTGTTCGACAAGTAGAGCATTTGAGTCTCTCTGTCTGCGAACGGTGCCTTGGTTGTGAACAGTACCTTAGCGGAGTTCGGCATCCTGCCTCTTCTTTTGAGACAGACGCTCCTTGCACCCGTCTACTCCGAGGGTTTTGAGTTCGAGAAAGCGGCTTACAAAGGTATTCGCTTCGACAGAGGGATGATTCTTTAAAAAACTTTCTGCTTTAGCTGTTCGCTTATCTGACAGTGGGTGGGTAGAGGATAGGGATGAAATTTCTCCTTCCTCTTTCCCAGACATCTTCTTAATAAAGGCCTTAAATTTCGTGAAGAGAGAAAGCCCTTCTTCGGGGTCGGTAAACAGCTTACTAATGACTCCCATGCCGAACTCGTCGGCTTCAAGCTCTTGGTTACGACTAAACCCACGAGAGGTCCACGTATTCGCCGTTGAAAGAACCCATCCTCCATCGCTTCCGACAAATGGTTTTACAGCTACGCTGAATACGATCTGGAAGAACATTTCTCCTAAGAGCTCAAGGTTGTCACGATTAACGATATGACCGATCTCATGACCTAACACGAGGTAAAACTCTTCAGGCTTCTCCAATTCTTTGAGTAGGGCGGAAGTGAAGATGATCTGTAATCCCGGAAGTGCAAAGGCATTTGGAATTGGAGAACAAATAACGTTGGCTTGAATGCTCGGAATCTGAGGAGCGAAAGATTCTCGAATTCTGTTCGCCTCTTCCGTGAGTAACAGGCTTGCATTGTGTTCATTCGGTAGATAGCTTGCCGCCAACGAATTCCGAAAGAGCATTCCAGGATAATATTCAAATGAGTAGGGTACAAAAGGAGCGGCGAAGGAGAATATGAGCTTTATCGCGGTAAGGAGCCCGGCCATCGACAGCCCCAAAATAAGGACGTTTGAAAAGAACGTATATAGGGTTTCTGGTTTTCCCTTGTTTACCTCATGATTCGGTTCACGATAGCGAATCTTCATAAATGGTAAACTACTTTAGGCCCCCGGCAATTTTCAGTGCTGTCCCGTATGCAACGATTTCCGAGCAGCCAGTGCCACTGCCTCCTTTGGACATGCCTATCTGAGATGTCTCGATTCTCGTGTTGATGACCACGTTTGCACCAAGCTCCTTCGCTCGCTTTCGCATTCGCACCAGAGCTTCTCTTCGTGCTCTATCAAAGACCGCTTCATAGCTGCCAATTTCACCTCCAAATATCTGCCGAATTCCGCCAGCAAACTTTTTAAAGTAATCAATTGAGATTACCACTTCTCCCTGCACGAGGTGTACCTGCTCAACATTCCATGAAGGCGATACGGTCTTTGAGTTTAGCACGGGCACATCTCGAACAACGTATTCATCTTCACGGAGTCTCGCGAAGTGGCGTTTCTCAATGATCGAGCCGATTGTGTATGAGGCAACAATGACAACGAAAAAGTAAATGAGCTCGTACATTTTGGCTTGCTCCAGAAGAGACTACGAAGAGAGCGTTAGTTAATCCTTACAGCTGTTCCATAAACGAGAAGTTCTGAAGCTCCAGCGGTGATCGCTGAAGTAGACATTCGAATATTCACCACGGCGTTCGCACCAAGCTCGCGAGCCTGCTCTTGCATACGAAGGAGAGCTTCATCTCGTGCTTCACTCAGCAACTCCGTGTACCCTTTGAGCTCTCCTCCGAAAAGGTTTTTCACACTAGCAGCGATATCTCTTCCTACATGTTTTGATTTTACGCAGCTGCCTTGAACAAGCCCAAAGTGTTCAACAATGCTTCTTCCTGGGACAATTTCGAGGTTAGTAAGGATCATGAATCTCTCCGCTGATGGTGTCGACCAGCTACGTACCAAGAAATGCAGGGCACGTAGCTAGTCACTGAATGGCTCAATAACTACTCTGCCTTTCCCGAATTCGGGGGTGTTTGCCCTCCGTCGTATCCGTTCGATCCTCCATGAGGATAATCTCCCTTGGATACCTTTTCGGAGACTTCTCCGAGATATTGAGGAAGTTCGATACCGGCCATTTTTGCAACTTCGTGAAGTGGCGGTAACGTTTTAATCATATTCCTCATGAAATGGGCGGTTGAGCTACTGTCGCCATTCCCACCACTGCTATCCCAGACAGTGACTTTGTCGATCTGGATATTCTTTATAGCCTCGGTTTGAAGCTTCACGATCTCCTCGATCTTCTCGACCATCAGCATCGTTGCAGCGTCTTTTGGCTCAGCGCCGCACGCTTCAACCATCCCTCGATATCCTGTTGCTTTGGCACCAAGAACTTTCTGGATACCTTCAGCTTCGGCAGTTCGAACAGCGATGATAGCATCGGCTTCCCCAGAAGCCTCTTTACGGCGTTTTTGAGCCTCGGCTTCTGCGTCAATCTCTACTTTTCTCTTATCGATTTCTCGAGGAACAACTTCTGAAGCGGTAAGTCTCTTCTCTTCTGCCTCAGCTCGAGCAATCTCGATCTCAACAGCGGCTTTCTGATTGGCAACTTCACCGCGTTGTTTCGCTGCGGCGGCCTTTTCTGCTAAGTCCGCGTTGTACTGAGCAATCTGTGCCTGGGCACGGTTTTCCCCCTCGACCGCCGTGGCGTTATAGCCAGCAACCTGAACTCGGCGTTCTTGGTCGGCTTGAGCAGCTCCGATATCACCCTTCTTTTCCTCTTCTGCTACGTCAATCTTCGCTTGGTTGATAGCGGTAGCAGCGGCTTTTTTTCCTATACTTTCGATGTATCCCGATTCATCGGTGATATCCGTGATGTTTACGTTGATGAGGGTTAAGCCGATTTTTCGAAGCTCGGGGCCGATATTGTTTCGGATAGCTTCAAGAAATCGTTCGCGGTCTTGGTTGATCTCTTCAATAGTAAGAGAGGCAATGGTAAGCCTCAACTGCCCGAAAATGATCTCTTTCGCCATGGATTCCAGTTCATCAAGCCCAAGATCCATCAAACGAACCGCAGCATTTGTCATGTTATCGGGACTTGTATCGATAGCGATCGTGAAAGTACTTGGTACATTCACCCGAATATTCTGCTGCGACAGTGCCCCTTTGAGTGGAATGTTGATGGTCATCGGGGTCAAGTCAAGAAACTGAGCATGCTGGATAAGCGGTATCACAAAGTGGGCACCCCCGTGATAACACATCACCGAACGCCCTTGGCCAACCTTTCCCTGAACAGCAAGGACTTTGTTCGAAGGACATCGAACATAGATCCGAGCGAGGAGGAATGGTACGACGAATACCAGCAACAAGAAGGACAAGATAGTTATGGTTAATAATGCTCCCATTGAGTTGCTCCTTAATTGTTATCTACTCTTTTTACAACAACAGTCTCGTTGTCTAGCGTTCCGGTAACCAGCACATTCGAAAAAGAAGGGACGGCTTCGCTAGTATCACATCGCGCTTGCAGTTCGCGGATAAAACCGTTGATGCTTATCTGAATTTTCCCCATTCCTTCAGCTGGTATCTCCTGATAGACCGAGCCTGACTTGCCAATGGTCTCCGCAATATGAAAATCCGCTCCAGGGCTAGCGAGTCGAAGTGCCCACATGTACAGCAGGGCGGTAACCACCATTGCTGTAATCCCCACAGTCAGTGCAATGAGAACGGAAGCCGGGATTCCGAGATTGAATTGTAGCTTTGCTGTTAGTCCTGCCCAACCAAACATCATGATAAATGCACTGATGGTGTTGAGGGAGACGAGCTTAAAAGCTGCTTCGGTATGGTGTGCATCTCCAGCGGTGTCATCGAAATTGGTATGACCATGGTGTGCGCCTAGGGTGTCGTGAGCTCCCACAGTGTCGAAGTCATCAGCGAATCCTCCGATGAGCACCATCGCTACGCGCAATAAAAAAAATAGTGAGCCACCGATCGCGCATGCTAAAAGAGTGAGCTCAAGTCCAGATGGGTTTTCAGGGATAAAAGGGAGTATCATTTCCGCCTCCTACATACATATACACTTATTATACATAATGCTGTGTATGTGATGCAAATAATTTTTCTCTAGTGTGTATGCATACTTACTATTGCACTGCTAAACCCGGTATGTTGGATGAGCTTCTGATACCCCTTGATGCAGTGAAGAGCAAAGAAATAGCGCATCTCCAGAACAGCTTTATCTTCTAGGTCTCGTGCTTCCAACCAATCGAAATTTCTGTCCTTTGGATTCGAGGGCGAACGGATAAACTCTCATGCCACCTGGATAGGTAACTAGCCCATAACACTGTTAAAATTTATCGACTTTCGTCTTAAAGAACTCGTTATGTCTGACACTACAAAAAGCCTCCCCCCTATTGATCCTGCGCAAAGTGCCCAGCTTGTCTCACGAAACATGGTTAAGGAAGTTGAAGATAGGGCTCGAAATATCACTGGTGCCTTTGCTTTAGGGGCTTATACCTTTTGGAAGACGCATTTTGGGGCAAAGAGAGATCGAGCCCACTTTGCCAATGGCATATTGAAAGACGTTAAGGTGATTCAAGGAGACGAGCAGAATTTTTCTGATAATCAGCTCTGTGCATTCCTAGCGCAGAAGCTAGATGAACACTACGCCGCGATTGCCGCTGAACGGATGAGTTGGTTGGATCAACATCCGATACAAGCGCTTCTTGGAAGGGGGGAGCCGTTTCCCAATCCATTAGAAGAGGAACTGCAGGCTGGTAATTTAGAGAATGCAATCCTCCGAGCTCTGCCAGTGGAGGTTACTTTTGACACGAAGATGACGATTCCTGGTGGGAACCCACAACGATTAGCCGAACCGGTCGCAAGGCAGCTTGCCCATATCCAAAGTTACAATCCCGAGCTCGCCGAAGCAATCCTCAGTAAAGCCATCCTCGTTTCCAATCGATTTGGCGGATAGCGGACTAGAGCGGATTTAGACTTACCGAATTCGAGTCGTCAACTTTTACACTGTGTTGCGTGGTGAGCAGCTCAACAATTTGCTGTGACCAGTCATCGATGACAGACCGAATATGAGCATACTGTTGATAGTCCTTTAGAGAAAAGAAGGAGGCCTTTTGACCCTCGCGATCCTTATACTCCTCAAAGGTGTCGACTTCGGGATCAACTTCGTGAACGAAGCCTTCCATGGCGACACTTCCTTCCCCTGCAATTTTCAGAAACCCGGCTCCGGGGAGAAGAAACCCAGCCGCAGTTCCGATTATGTTCACTCCTGGATTTGTCGGGGTCACCTCAATGAGCGCAAGCCGCAAAGTGAGAATACCGGGGCCGGGCTCGTTAACTACCTTTAGTGGTGAGAAGGAATGGGTATCGCCTGACTTCTCTTGGAGCATCAAAATGATCGATTCACGCCAGTATTTCGCGAGCTCTTCCGCTTCTTCGATCCGTTGTAACTTTCTCTCCTCTGAACCTCCAGAATGTAGGTAAGATTTCCTTACTACCTCAATATCAATTGGGGCGATGTATGCCTTCCCGTACTCTTTGCGTAAGACTTCGTATTCCACGGGATTAAATACCCAGTATCCATTGAATGGAGCTCTATCCCGTTGTTCCTTGACTAACTCGGGCTTTGGGAGGAACCCGGCATTATCAGCTGGTCGCGCCCGTAAGACAGAGCATCCTTGAAGTAGTGAGAGTAAAGAGATGAATAAACATGCGTGCAAGCAACTATAAGTATGGCGGGGGCGATACGGAGCTCGCATCATGATTCCCTCCCACCTTCCGCAAGCAGCTCCTTCGCTTTGGTTTTTAAAAGAGAGCTTTGGGCACCGGTAAATGGGCCGAATCGGTATCGAACCTTGCCGTGTTTGTCGACCAGGAATTTTTCGAAATTAAAACCTACTTCACCCCTCATGGATTTATCTCCGTTCTCGGTCAAGAATGAAAAGACGGGCTGTTTATCGGGTCCTATAACTTTGCCGGGAGCGAAAAGAGGGAAGGTGATGCCATGTTTCTTCAAGCAAGTTTCCTTCACTTCCTGTACTTCTCCCTTTGACTTGGCGAAGTCAAATGAAGGAAATCCGAGGACTTCAAAACCTTGCCCAGAGAGATCCTCATAGAGTTTTTGTAGATCTTTAAGTTGAGGAGTGGTGCCACAGTGAATACCGATGTTCGAGATGAGCAAAACTTTCCCCTTGAATGCTTCCAGACTGATCTCGTCGCCGTTGATTCGCTGGGCGTGGATCCCATAGAGAGCCGTCGGTTCATCTTTCTTTGAGCTGTCCTTCGCCAGGGCAGGGGAGTTTGTGAGGTCAGTCGCGAAAAGAACGGTGAGAAGAAAGAGCGCAGGGATTTTAGGAAACCTCATAAGCATCTGATCCAAGGGAAGTGGCACATCTCAATTAGGATATTACAGTCGATATAAGCCGCAAGTTGTTACGAGAACAATTAAGAGAAAACCCCATCTTTTCATTTTTTCACGTCTATTCGCTTCCAACAGCAGGTGCTCGAAAAGAGCTTTGCGTCTCTTTCGAAGCGCTAATCATTTGATTGAGCATTCCGTCTACCGAGGGCGTCATACGGGCCTCGATGTAGATCTGATAGGAGAAGAAGCTTTTCCAAATTGATATGAGTATCTGGCTCAAGGACATCAGGGTTGAGGATAAGTTGCCCCTTCCAAGAACGAGAGGATACGGGGCGGGAATTCCTTCCACCTTCTCAATCTTGTATCCGCTCTCTTCGAGTAGGAGCTGAAGATTTCTAAAGTTGAAGAGCCGTTTGTGTCCAATGTCCAGAATACCTCGAGGACCATAGTTAAATTGACCTATAAGGTGAGCAAAACGGAGAATAAAATACCCAACGTTCCCTGTCGTAACGATTACCCGTGGTGTTTGGTTGCCAAACTTGTCACGCAAGGTATCTAGAAAATCCTCTGGGTTGTTCAGGTGTTCAAGAATATCAAGGAGAAGAATAGTAGAGTACTTCCGATGGAGAAGCTCCTCTGAGGGCTGAAAATTGTTCAGATCTATCTGCTCAAAATGAGTAGCACCTTGCTGTACCTTTTCAATTTGCCGCTGATCAACGCATGTGACCTCGCAGTTTTTCTCGAGAAGTGCACTCGCAACTACCCCCTCGCCGCATCCAAGATCGAGAACCTCTTCTCCCTCGGATATCGCAGCTACCGCTTTGGAGTGGCTCGAAGGAAAATCAAGTTTTGCTTCATAGGGTTGCTCTCGAAAGTTCACCCCTACGTCAAATTTTCGTTGATAAAAGAACCCCAAATTTTGAATTTTGCTGAGTAGCGTGGCTTTTACAACGTCCCAGGCGTACTTCAACCCATCAACATGACAGATTTCGTCTCCATAATAAGTCGGAATGGGGATCTCGTGAATGCGAAGAGATTTACGGAAGAACTGGATAATTATTTCAGTGTCAAAGTGAAAGTCATTCGTGTTGTTTTCAAATGGAATGCTCGCAAGCGCCCGAACGGAATATGCTCGGAAGCCACTATGAAATTCGGATAGCTCTGCTCCAAGCCACCAGTTTTGAAAAGTTGAGAGTATGCGATTCCCAACATATTTATAGAGCGGCATTCCTCCCTTCAGTGCCTCTCCTTGTTTCATCATCCGAGAACCGAAAACGGCGTCAGCGTCACCTGCAAGTATTGGCGCGGTGATCTCTTCGATCATTTCAGGTGGATACTGTCCATCGCCGTGCACCAGTACCACCGCATCGAATCCCTTTTCTATTGCGTAACGATATCCGAGCTTTTGATTTCCACCGTACCCTTGATTAATTGGGGTACGAAGCATCGTTAGCTGAATCCCTTCGGGAAGTTTTTCGTACTTTACCCCTACTTCGTAGGTTCTGTCCTTTGAAGAGTCGTCAATGATCAGGATGCCATTTTCAGGGGTCAGGAGCGGGCGAGGAATTCTGTCGAGCACCCAATCGAGGGTCTTCTCTGCGTTATAAGCGACTATGAAAATAAGTATTCTGCCTTGAGGCATATCATTCCTCTCGAGGGGATTTTCAATGAACCTATTACGTTATGATTGCTCGGAGAGATGTGCAACGTTTGAGGACACGGGGCGGCTATTTTCTGCAGCGTCTGCCGCTACATTTGCTCTTATTTTTCATTTTGAACACAGAAGACTTGTTCCCGAAAACATCCAAAAGGACAAATTTCATCTTCCTTTTGAGGTCAGAGAGTAAGACCTGCCCAAGGGCGTCGGTGGTCACCTCAAAGAGGCAAGGGAGTTTTAATTGACCATTTCTCTTCACCTTGCAAACCTTCAGCTTTGCATCGGCGACCGGGTTCCCCTCATCGTCGCGATAGGTGGCGGTAATACTCCACTTTCGCCCCTCAATAACTGGCTGCTCGGGCTCGAAAGCTACCTGTTCTCCAGCTTTCACTTCTCCTGATGGAGGGGCTGATTGGAAATCCGAGAGCAAGGATTCCCAGAGCTCAAGAGAGGCTGAAGAGTCGTTCGGGTTATAAATGAATTCGCCGAGTTGGAGCTCCTCTTCTTCCTGATCTAAGTAGAGTCTTCTCACGGCGATTGTTGACTCCCTTCTCTTTGGCTGAATGAGGGCAATTCCATTCTCGCCAGCCAAATGATCCGTGAAATCTAGTTCTAAACGGGAGTTCGCTAAAAGTTGATAGTATTCGTCGGATAGAACGGCGCCTTCCACACTAAAGAGTGAAACTCTAACGTCTGTAGAAAGTGGTTGAGTATTGAGGAGTGTAATCTCAGCGCTTACCTCCTCATCTGTTCCAAGGAGGAATGATTCTCGGTCATGGCCTGAGCCCCGCACTCCATGAATCGCGTAGGAATAGTAAATCTTCGAATCACTGCTTCCAACGTGCTCGACATAGGTATGAAGCAGGGCGTTCTTTGAGGCAGGGGTAACCCGGAAGCTTCCGAGCTCTGTTGCCTCATCTAGGGAAGAGAGATCTACTGGAGTAGAGAGAGAATTTGGATAGACCGTCTCCTCTACTGTTGTAACAAGAGTTCCATCAGCGTTGAAAATCTCTATGGTAATATCCTCAGCGAGAGTTCCCGAGTTCAGGATTACCAGAGTAGCCGAACAGAGCTCTTGATCGCATAGAACCTCATCGCCTACTTGTCTTCCCTCACTGTACGGTGCAAAGACGGGGTAACCAGAGCCGTTTGCAAATGAAGTAAGAGAGAGTACCCGCCTTGCTGCGAGGCTCGAGTCTCCATTTACTTCTAGTGCGCCGCTTACTAAGCCATTAAAGGTGAGAACAGCATAACCACTGCGTTCATCAGCAAGTGATTCTGCCGCCAGAAGCTCGATCTTACGCACCTCTCCAGCTGCGAGTGTGAACTGTGAGGAAGCGAGGCTTTCGCCATTTGTATTAAAGAGGGTAACAGCTCCCGAGGAGAGCGAATCGTTCTTCAGATTTGTGACAATCGCTGATACTGCTGTATTCGAAAATTGAGTAAAGATAGTTTGTGCTGGGCTCGTGAGGGGTATGAGAACGTGACCTGCATCGTACACGTTCGTTCCAGCGAGTCGTTCCTGAGCATCAGAAACTCCGTCTCTGTCCGAGTCGATAACCGGGAGTCCAGATTCCCTATCTTGAACATCAGTTACTACTACAGTCCATCCAACAGTATCTTTCAAGTCACTGTCAGTGGTTTCAAACTGTACGCAGGTATCAACCGAAGTGCGAACCGTGACCTGAGTAGTTGCCGTGTGAGTGCTGCTCAGTTCTACAGATGGAGCCTCAGCTGGGAGTGGAGGGGACGGATGAACGAGTGCATCGAGATCATGAAAGTAGCTTCCGGGGAGCACCGCCAAAGGATAACCTCCATCTGAGTGGAGTGCGAGTATCACCTCATTCTCTTCTGGGGCATCGAAGACATAAACGGCTTGGTTCAAGACACTAGAGTAAATGGCCTGTACACCGTCTCCAACCGGACACCTATCGGAACCGGCGCTGCAATTCGGATGATAGGTAAAACCGTACTCGTTATCGAGATTGACGACGGTCTGTGCGCAAGCCTCAGCAGTAACTGAGTGCTGAAGAGCGTCACCATCTGGATCAAAGACCGTGATGGTTTGAACTAACGGGGCCTCAGGTAGGGAAATCCCTTGGGATGGGATGGTTGCTACCGGAGCCCTATTGGTATTTGTAAAGAAGAGGTGAGCGATAAAATTATCGTTTGGAACCCCATCTGAGAACACGATACTTACGAGAGAGAGCCTCGATCCATTGGTTTGTAAAGTTACCGTATGGTTTCCGCTTCCATTGTCTTGATGGATTGCTGTTGGAGTTCCGACCGAAGGTTGCATACCTAGAAATTCGCTTCTTGCGTGGTCAATGTTGATACAACTTGAAGCTGGTAGGGTCGCGATGATATTGCCGATATCTGTCTTTAAGTGGCAGGCAGGAGACTCGCCACCTCCGCTTGGAACAAGATAGTACCACCGGTTCTCGGCCTCTGAGAAGAATGCGAACCCTGGCCCATTGTATCCAGAATCTCTTTCTACTAGCCGCTTTGTTGATTTGATCTCGGTGACAAGAGCTGAGACGTTCTGCACCGACAAGATAGAGCCTTGAACCGTTTGTCCATCGATATCATGAACTGTCAGTGGAACTGACAAGGTGTTCTGGGCACCGTTTAGCGAATGAGTCGATGTAAAGCTCACAGTGGGGGCGTGGTTACTGACCTGTACATCAAAGATGCGATCTACGTAGTAGTTCCCACGCTTCGATGACCGTAATCGGAGTCGATATGTCGTGTCAGTAACTGTTGACGGTGTTGTTACGACAACTGCGGAGGCCTGTAAGAACGCAATTCCCGGACCGGGAGGGGCGAGATTTGGATTGACGAGCGCCCATGGATCGTCAAAGAAGTATCCTGGAATAACTCCAATGAGAGAGAGGCTCGGGTACGAATACACCTGTGTGAAAGATTTGCCAGAGCTGTCGGTAAATCTCCTGAGTTGAAGATACCCAGATCCAAGTACATATTTATTGCCACTTCCCCCGAAGTCATCGCTCGGCTGGTCGTAATAGTAGAGGCCAAATTGATTTGCAATCTCGTTTGCTCTTTGGAGGGGGCTTTGTAGGAATGACACTATAGTAGTCGCCATACCTTCACCATTATTTAGCTGGTATGCTA
This sequence comes from Bdellovibrionales bacterium, assembly GCA_020434495.1. Taxonomy (GTDB): domain Bacteria; phylum Bdellovibrionota_C; class UBA2361; order UBA2361; family RFPC01; genus RFPC01. Next base: position 30,947 of record JAGRAT010000003.1, read on the forward strand.
AATTGAGCGTTTCGCCGGGAAATCCACTCTGGTCCGGAATGAATCCAAGGGTCGGTTGAGAGCTGGTAATGTTGCTCACAAAGCTTGCAGAGGCACTGCCGCCTCGCGACCAACAGGTCAACTCAGTATTGAAACTCCCGACAGTAGCTTCCGACAAATCAAAGCTTACCTGTCCTCCTACAACACTTGCTACGATCGATGAAGCATCAAGCGGTTGTAATGGTGAGGTAAAGAGTGAAGGATTCGCGAAGAGATTCGGGAACACTCCGAGTACTGAAACGCCGCCATTAAAATATCTTCGAACTGTGTTCGAGCTATCTACAGTCAAATATTCCCCGCTATTCCGGGTAAAGAAGAGCTTGACGGGGCTGTTGTTGGTATCTGCAAAGTGACAACCTTCGGTCACGCAGTACGGCTCGTATTGATTTACTGTATTGAGAAATGGAGGTTGTCCGGACAGGGAGGTGAGCGCTACCGAGCATTCAACATCGTCCCCATCTGGATCTACTGCAGTAAAGTCTGCTGTGACTGTTCCATCTGCTAGGTTATAGTTCTGTTCTGACGGTGGAGTGATAGTCGGCGGGTTTGAAGTGACAGTCACGTTGAATGAATCTGTAGCCGTCGCTTCTTCTGCATCAGCGATCGTCACTTCAATAGCAAATTCCCCGTAGTAGTCATCCTCCCAGGTTACAACGATAGTCCCAGCATTTGAGTTCGGGTCGAGCGTACAGTCTGCAGTTGAGCCGTCGGGTGCCGGTGGTCCAGGCGGGCTGGTGAGAATTGTTGGGTCACTAAAAGCTCCAGGAAATGCTCCAATAGAGGTATTCTGCTCGCCATCAACTCGAGTGACCTCGTCATGTTCATTAACACTAAAAATTTGCCCATCAATCCCGTATAGGGTTTTGGTACCTTGACCATATACGTCTTGTTGACAGTTCTCGGATACACAGAACGGCTGAAATGTTTGGTTGAAGTTGTACGCAGAGCTACTAACAGCTCCGACCACTCGTGCGGTGCAGCTTGAAACCCGACCAATACTCTCTCCGTTTCCATCAGGATCGTATGCCCCGAACTGAATTGAGGCAGAACTTTGAACTGCTCCGTCATATGCTTGATCCGAAATCGGCGCTACAAATACGGGGAACTCATTGGGATCGGCTGCGTTCAAGACACGCTCGGCATCTGCAATTCCCTTCACAAGGATGGATTGGTCAAAACTTGGAATCGGTTTAGTGTTTGCGAGAATGAGATCCTTCATCTGTCTCGGTGTTAGTGATGGATCCACAGAAGCAAGAAGGGCTGCAATACCAGAGACATGAGGAGTGGCCATTGAGGTTCCACTCCAGCTCGCGTAGCCACCATTTGGAAGAGTACTGTAGATTGCAGAGCCTGGTGCTGTGAGGTCTACAGTGGTTCTCCCCCAGCAAGAGAAGCTCGATCTGGCACCGCTGGATGTATGGGAAGCAACCGCAATAAGTGAGTCTTGGGTAGGTTTGTAAGTCGACGGATAGTGAGGAGACGAATCGTTATCACTATTCGAGTTCCCTGCAGCGGCAATGAAGATTATTCCAGCAGCTTCAGCAGCGTTAATTGCTGTTAGCATTGCTGAACTGCTTCCACCACCACCCCAAGAGTTGCTTGATACCCGAATATTGACGCCTCGATTCTTCATCTCGGTCATGTACTTGACCAGGTCAATGGCGTCTTGGGTAGAGCCGCTTCCAGTCGAGCTCAAGAACTTCAGCGCCATAATTTTTACGTTAGGAGCAACTCCGACAACTCCTACCCCATTGTTGTCTATCCCCGCGATAGTTCCAGAGCAGTGAGTTCCGTGTCCGTGATCGTCCCAGGGATTCCCCGCGTTCGGGTTCCCAGCGGAGTAGGGCGGATACGGCTGTACGTAAGTGATACCGTTCAATCCCCAGTAATCATCGATATAGCCGTTTCCATCATCATCAATTCCGTTGTTTGGAATTTCTCCAGTGTTGTGCCACATGTTCGCTTGGAGATCGGGATGGTTGTAGTCAACGCCGGTATCAATCACCGCTACAACTACTTCTTCGCTTCCCCGCGACACATCCCAAGCTTGGTATGCTTCTGTCCCATATGTGCCGTGGATGCCCCATAGCTGCCCCCAACCGGGATCGTTTGTAGCTGGCGCGGAGATCGAGTAGAGAAAGTTGGGCTCAGCAAAATTGAGAATGTTGGTGTCCAAGAGGTCGGCGAGAGCTTTAAAGTTCGGGTCTGAGCAATCGACTTTTGCTCCCTCTGAAATACCGAGCTCAGAAAGATACTCCAATCCCCCAATCTGTTGCAGAGCTAGGCGAATCTCTTCGCGACTGTAGTCCGGAAAGAGTACTTGAATTTGGTTGAGCGCAGCTTCGTTGAGCTGTAGTAAACATTCGTTTTCAACATACTCGACTGTTTGAGATGTGGGTGCGGTTTGGGAGTACGCCGAAGCGCTGATGCCGAGCACCCCAACAATGGCCAACATGAGAGGAAGAATAAACCGCATCACTACTTTCTATAACCCTGGGCGCGGAACACACCTACCGCGTCGATCCCACACGGAAGTATCGAGCAAAGGAGGGATATCTTGATAACTCCCCGTCAAAAATAACTCTGAGGGGGAAAACGAGAACTTTTCTGAGGAATACGTGTGTGATCCTTGTAGGAGCTTCTTGGAGGTTTTCCTCTCTTCGCAGAGAAATTGTGCCGGGTATTAAGAATATCTTGGAGAGTGCCGATATCGTACAGATATCGAATTGATTGGTGGAACAGGATGAACAGGAAAGGCAGATATGGACTCTTTGCTGTGGCGTTAATCGTCCTTTGCTTTCTCATTGTTGCGGTTCCAAGAATTCAGTTGGAGGGGGACTCCACGGTAGGAGAGGGTGCGAGTCAGCCATCAAGTGGTACCGATCGTCCTTCACGTTCCATTGATGGATTGCGCCCCGGGAAGTCGCATCAAGAGCCAGATTTCCCTTCACTCCGTGAGTCTCATGCTGTAAGGCTTAGTCCTGATCAGGAGGAGCAATTGAAGGTTTCAAACTACAACGCATTTATTCGCTATAAGGCGCAACTTGAAGATCCCACGAGGTTGAAGCCGCTACCGAAGGAGCAAATTCTACAGGAGCGGGTACTTCCGAAGCTGCGGGAGCGATTGGAGAAGAATCGAGAGCAAAGCTCGGGAGCAACCCGATAGGTAATGCTCCTAGACGAGTCTACGTTCTGCAATTGGAATTCTAGGTATTAAGAGTGGTTAAAAGTTTCAAGGAACTCATCATCGCCGGGGGAATGTTGGTGGAAAATTGCAGTCATTTACTGAGGAATTCCCTTAAGCGCTCATAAATACTTTACCTGTCCCTCATGACAATTCTTACGAGTTGCGCTGAATCTTGCAAATTTTAAGAACTTTGACTCCCATCTCTTAACGGATGCTTCTCCCCTACCGAATCCCCTGGTGGCAGTTAATTTAGGGCATTGTACCTTTGCGTATTATTTCTCTTCCTCATACACGCGCTGTGTGTCGCACAGTCGAGAGCATAATGCTCTTCCTTTGCGTTCTTTGTGCATGTCCGGTATTGCTGCTAGCCCAAGATGACGGTTTTGAATACACGGTTTCCATAACAGAAACCGTTGGTTCCACTGAAGTTCCTGTTGAGGGGGTTCAGGTGAAAGGGAACAACGGAGTTTCAGAGTTAGCTGGCCTCTTTACAGGCATAGATGGGAACATTTCCTTTGATATCCGTGATCTCCTCACCACCCTAGACACTGCCCTCGTCTTTCACCGGGAAGGATATTCCTTTGAGCCATCTGAAATCTCCCTAGAAGACTGCGTTGGTGGAGTTTGCTACGTTACGGCTTCTCGTACTAATCCGTCCGCTTTGGTTCGAGTTCTCGCCGTGGACCAAAATGGAGATCCTATTCAAGATGTCGATACTTTCATCAGTGGAACTCCAAATGGGTGTACGCGGAAGACTGATTCCAACGGAGTTGCGTATTTCTCCATTCCAGTTCGAGCAAATTTGGCGGCGTGTAATGATACCGATGCTATCTATGGAGAAAACGACTACAACACCGTCTTTGCGACTCCGAAGAATGATGGGCGGTGTAGCTTACAGGAGATTCCTGCCATCTCGAGAAATCTCTGTATTCGTTCGCAACCGAGTGGGACGATTGATGTCGTGGTCACTGGAACCTGCGCAGCGAATCCGTCTCCGCCTGCTCCGTTGGCGGCCGGGCGTTATTCCATTCCGGTAATTTTGGATTCGGGAGCGGTGTTGCTGAATAACCTGCAAATCTATCCCGTTGATCAGTCCGTGTACTCAAGCCAAAACGGAAACTCGTTTGACATCACCCAATATGGACTCTCTGCCGACCAGACGATCACGGTTTTCCCAGTCGGGTCGCGATCGTTCTACCCAAAAAGTATGGTAGTAAATCGGACTACCTGTCCAGGTGGATACTGTCAGCCATTTCGAGCAAAACCAACTTCGACTTTGCTTGCTCAGCATATTCTTCCGGTAGATATCACGGATTCAAATGATGAAGGTGTTTCCGGGGTGCGAATTGTTGCCCAGGGGGAGGACTTTTGCTCGAGTGATGTTCCGAGATTTACCAACGGAGAAGGGAGAACCCATGTTGCAGCTGTTCTCCGACAAAGTTGCACCAAGGACAGTGATTACATCACCATTAAGCCATCCCTTCCCGGATATGCATTTAGCCATGATGATGATTTTCGATTTTGTCCAACCTCAGTGGAGTCGGGTTTTGTTGCGACCGCTGTTGCCAGTGAGCCATCTGCCTTTCATACCGTCTCGGGACGGATAACGACCAGCCTCAATGAGAGCTTCTCGCGAGTTCAGATTGTTAAAAACGGTTCAACGGCGGCACTAACAAGGGATGATGGAACCTATTCCGTCACTGTTGAGCACGGGGTAACCACTGTGCTTCAGCCAGTATATGAGGGGTATGTCTTCAATAAGGAAGAAGTCCAAATTCTGGAACCATCCCATAATATTTCAGAGCTCAACTTTAAGATGATCGCAACGGTAGATGGCGATCCTTTTGGTCCAACTCCGCCAGCGTGCAATCCAACGAACGGGGTGTTCACTATCAGTGGATTTGTCATTAATAGTGTTGGACAACGTGTGTCGGGCGTCAAAATTCTAAATGAAGGTGAGATGGTAGCGATAACCGGAGTGGATGGTAGCTACTCCTTCCCGGCGAGTCCTGGGGATAACCTTTGGGTGACTGCTCAGTATGTGGACCCGATTTCGGGAGAGGAGGCGCTTTTTGATCCTTCTGCGATAGCCGAGCCTATCCTTGCTTGCGACAAAACCGATTTCAACTTCATGGTAAGCGATGAAGAGGCGTACATCCTATCTGGAGTGGTCACGAATGAGGAGACTGGAGAGCCGCTAGAATCAGTGAAGATCTCGTTCAATCTTGATGGTGAAATTCAGACAACCACTTCAAGTGCGGATGGATTCTTCCTCCTTACCACAACGGCTGACGATTGGACTGCAACTCCTGATAATGTGAACTATCACTGTACTCCTTCAAGCTATAGTGGAGAAGGCGGGGCAAATCAGGCTCAGCTTGATTTTGTTTGTCGATTTGACGAGTGCCCTACCGATCCGTCGAAGGATGAGGCTGGACAGTGCGGATGTGGTACTCCAGATGTTGATGCTGACAATGATGGGACGGCAGCCTGTCTTGACCAATGTGATAGCGATCCGCTGAAGATCGATCCGGGAACATGCGGTTGCGGCATTTCTGAAGTCGATTCCGACAATGACGGCACACCCGATTGCGTAGATGAGTGTCCCGCAGATTCCTCGAAGTCGACCGCGGGGGTTTGCGGATGTGGCACTTTGGATGACCCTTCAGATAGTGATGGGGATGGGACTGCGGATTGTGCTGATCTGTGTATTCATGATCCTGGGAAAACCGAACCAGGAGTCTGCGGCTGCGGAACAGCTGACAGTGACTCAGATCTTGATGGAACAGCTGATTGTAATGACGCTTGCCCACTAGATGATCGTAAGACGACTGTAGGAATCTGTGGCTGTGGAGTATCGGACTACGATTCAGATGGAGATGGAACACCGGATTGTAACGACCAGTGTGACCACGATGTAAAGAAGACCGCTCCTGGAATCTGTGGCTGTGGTGTTGTTGATAAAGACACCGATAACGATGGGGCCTATGATTGTAACGAGACTTGTGACAACGACCCGTTAAAAACCGCTCCAGGAATCTGTGGATGCGGCACTCCTGACACCGATAGTGATGGGGACGGAGTAGCTGACTGTAACGATCAATGCCCAACTGATGCGAATAAGTCAGCACCTGGAATCTGTGGCTGTGGAAGCATCGATAGCGCAATCGATTCTGATGGGGACGGAGTTCCGAACTGTAACGACTCGTGTCCGAACGATGCTGGTAAAACACAGCCGGGGCAGTGTGGATGTGGAATCGCTGATGTCGATGTCGATGGTGATGGAACGGCCTCTTGTCATGACCAGTGTGATAGCGATGCCAATAAGCTTGAGCCAGGATTCTGTGGATGCGGAACTTTAGATACCGATACTGACGGCGATGGCACTCCGAACTGCAACGACGGCTGTCCCTCCGATGCAAACAAAGTGGCACCAGGGCAGTGTGGCTGTGGAGTGATAGATCGCGACCGTGATGGTGATGGCACATACGATTGCAATGATGAATGCCCAACTGACCCGAGCAAGACTGCGGCTGGAAGTTGCGGCTGCTTCGTGGCGGAGACCGATTCAGATCTCGATGGAATCGCTGATTGTAACGACGAGTGTCCGATGGATCCTGAGAAAACCACTCCGGGCCATTGTGGTTGTATGATTCCCGACGAAGATCTCAATAATGATGGAATCTATGACTGTCCGGTAAATTGTGAAAACCCAGTTGTGGTTGATTTTGATCTTAATGGTCTCCTTGCTGGAACGATGGTTTCAGACCAGTTCGCTGAATTGGGAGTGACAATTCGAGTGGAGAGCACTACAAATTCAGCTGTTCTTTTCAATAGTGCAGCTCCAACTGGAGGCGACCTTGATCTTGGCGCTGCAAACGAGCGGTTCGGTGGGCCTGGCATTGGATCAGGGATAAATGCTGGAGACGGGAACGAGACGATCCTAAATAATATTCTCGTAATAGCGAAGAGCATTGATGATTCTAACCTTGATGGCTTGGTGGATAATCCTTCAAACGATCCAGCCGGTGGACGAATTATCTTTGATTTCGAGCGTCCGAGCTCGGTTGTAAGTATTGATATACTTGATCTCGACGAAACGAATGATGGAGCTTCCTTAGAAGCTATCCAGGCTCCCGCGCAGATGACCTCTGCTATGGAAGAAGAAGCCCTCTCTAAGGGGAAGATAACCATCTGTCATTTCCCTCCGGGAAACCCCGCAAATATGCGGACGATAGAGATCGCACTCTCGGCCTGGGATGCTCATGAGGCCCATGGAGACCATGTAGGGGAGTGTATCCCACGTCAGGTAAGCCCGAGCACGGTTAAAGGATTCATGCTTGACGCAGAGGTATACTCGAAGAACCTCTCCGCTCGCGGTGATAATGCGAAAGAGACCCATTATCTCGAAACCCGATTTTATGTTCAGAGACTTGAAACTACCTTTGGTGAGTCTGCTGGACTAGCGCAGATTACATTCTGTCCAACTGACGATGAGTGCTTTTTTGATGATAACAAGACCGAACCTGGGCAGTGCGGATGTGGAGTAGCTGATACTGATACCGATGGGGATGGAACCGCAGACTGTAATGATCAGTGTTCGAATGATCCAACGAAAACGTCTCCTGGATCATGTGGCTGCGGAGTTTTAGATGTCGATGGTGATGGTGACGGGACGCCAGACTGTCAAGATTCATGTAAATCAGATCCAAACAAAATTGCACCTGGAGCGTGTGGCTGCGGCAAGCTCGATGTCGATACGGATAATGACGGCCAACTTGACTGCAAGGAAGAGTGCCCGAACGATCCGTTGAAAACTGCTGCCGGACAGTGTGGTTGTGGCGTTCCGGAAACCGATAGCGATCTCGATGGCACACCAGATTGTGTTGATCTCTGTAGCGCTGTTGTGCAGAAAATTGCCCCTGGGCAATGTGGTTGCGGGGTAGTGGATATCGACACTGACGGTGATGGAGTTGCTGATTGTGTTGATCAGTGCGTGGCTGATCCAAATAAGTCATCTCCCGGAGCTTGTGGTTGCGGTACTGCGGATACCGATACTGATGGCGATGGTACACCGGATTGCCAGGATCAATGCAAGAACGATCGGAATAAGACAATTCCTGGAACGTGTGGCTGTGGGACTCCGGACAAAGACAGTGATCGCGATGGAGTGCTTGACTGTAATGATAGCTGCGCGGCAGATCCTTTGAAGAGCTCACCAGGGGTCTGTGGATGTGGTGTGGCAGATACCGACTCTGACGGGGATGGTTTTCTAGACTGTAACGATTCCTGTCCAACTGACCCATCGAAAACAACCCAAGGTGTGTGTGGTTGTGGAGTCGCAGAGATCGATAGTGATGGAGATGGCACCCCGAACTGCGCCGACGAGTGTTCAACGGATGCTGGGAAGATCTTTGCTGGAGCATGTGGCTGCGGTCATCCGGACACCGATAGTGATGATGACGGAGTTGCTGATTGTATTGACCTCTGTCCAGTTGATCCAGGGAAGTCGAACGCTGGAGTTTGTGGATGTGGTGTATCTGATAAAGATACAGATAAAGACGGTACCGCTGATTGCCAAGATAG
>JAGRAT010000399.1 GCA_020434495.1 Bdellovibrionales bacterium
CTGGTTCACCAGACAAAGAATCCTTCGGCAAAGGAGTACTTTGCGTCAAATGCTTCTGAGGTGGACGGGATAGTCGGTGGGGGTGATATTCTACAATTAAAAATTCGGCTTGCTGGGCTCCTCGCTACAAATCTCGTTTCAGATGTGGTTCAGCAGGAGCATAATTATTTTGATTTTGAATCAATCATCAACAGCAACAAGATTTTGCTTGTCCGAGTTCCGAAACAATCTCTCGGAAATCACAATACCGAATTTCTTGGTTCAATGGTGCTCTTGATGCTCCATTGTGTAGCAGAGTATCAGAGAGAGAAGGGGCTCACTCCACCAGAGCCGTACTATGTGTACATTGATGAGTTCCAAAACTTTGCGAGTCCGAGTTTTGCGAAATTTATCGATGGGGCTGCTAAGCGGGGATTGAGCTATACACTCTCTCACCAAACTCTTGGACAGATCAGCTCAGATATGGTTCGTGCCATGCGCGAAGGCATTCAGAATCTTATTTCCTTCCAACTCGGAGGAACGGATGCGCAACTCCTTGGAGAGGCACTTGCTCCGAGTTTTGGAGCTGGGGATGTTATGAATCTTGGAGTGCGACAGTTCTATATTCGAATGACGGTCGACTCTCAGCCAACTGCACCGTTCTCTGGAGAGACCGATTTTGTGAGTTACCCGGAACAGAACTTTGCTGAAGCCATTGTTCGAGCATCTCGTTCAAAAGTCAGTGATCGAGAGAGGGGCGGCTCGTAATGGGTTACATCAGTGAAGATCGAAAGACATTTCGTATCGGATTCCCGCGAACGCCGTACAGCACTGCCGATGCGATCATTGAGACCCACTTTCGGATGACCATGTCCCACCAATGGTCTGAGGCTTCCCAAAATATTCTCGACTCGAGACCCGATCCGTATGCACTTGAAATTTACTATTCCAATGGAGTTCTTCAGTTCGGGTTTACCGCACGGGGTCATAATATCGCTGCAATTTCTGCAATCGTACATCAGATCTATCCTGAAGCTCATATCGAAGAGATTCCCGATCATTTTACCGACCTTCCGCAAACATCTCATGTTGCGGTCGCGAACATGACATACAGACGTTGGAATATATTTCCCGTCCAGAGCTACCGTGCAATATCTGCGGACCCGATGGCCCCCTTTATGAATTCGCTTGTCGAGTTGCCGAGTAACGTGCGAGTTGTATTTCAAATGACGAGCCGAACGCATTACTCGGTAAAAGAAACTTACTTTGGATTCGAATTTAAGACCTGGCTCCATAAGCTTCGAACCCTCTTTCGGCCGAAAGCGTGGTTGAAGAGAGAGATTTGGAAAAATGAAGCAACCGGGATCGATCAAAAAGTTCGTGGGAACCTTATGTGGTCGAATATCATCATTGCTGCTGTGCTCGATGATCCGGATCAGCAAGTATCTCCTAAGGCGGCAGAAGCAGAGCTTGGTCGGCATATTCAGACGCTAGTCACCTCATACAATATTCTTAAAAAAGTCGATTGGAATTGGTTTATCGTCTCAAATTTGCGTTATGGCCATGATCAGTTAAAGCGTTTATGGGCACGGAAGACGGGAAAGCGGCGTCCAAATATGCAGATGTCGATGAACGAGCAAGCAGCGATCTGGCATCTTCCAAGAAAGGGCGAGATTATCAAGTTTTACAGTGTGCCGGCTCGAAAATGGCCACCTCCTCCGAAGCTGCCCGACCTCAATCAAAAAGAAGAGGTGAGCGTTATCGGGGAAACCCTCTGGCGCGGGCACAGCTATCCCTTTGGGATTCATCGCGAGGATCGCCGTCGGCATCTCCTTATCACTGGTAGAGGGGGAACCGGAAAGTCTCCAATGCTCCGTACTCTTATCCGAAGTGATATCGATAATGGCTATGGATGTGGACTCCTTGCGCCTACGGCTGAACTTTTTCAAGCGATTTTACAGCTCGTTCCTGCTCATCGAGTGAAAGATGTGGTGATCATTGATCCTACTGATATTGATTATCCAGCGAGTTTAAATCCTTTTGATCTCATAGAAGAAAAGACGAGGATGCAGGTGGCGTCGGGAATGATTGAGCTCTTTCGACGTCGTTTTCCGAAAATGTGGTCCGCCGAAGTCGAACTTCTCATGCTGTACTGTGTCCTTACCCTTCTCAGTACAAAATTTACAACTGTTCTTTCGATTAAGAGAATGATTCTCAATGAAGAGTATCGAGAGAGTCTTGTCGAAACGTTGGAAGATCGTAATGTCCAAAATTTTTGGCGTGCAACTTTTCCTTCGCTTCGTGACGAGATGGCAGATTCGGTCATCAAGCCTCTCATCCGAATAGTCGATGAATTTACCAGCAGTGATATGTTGTATCACTGCTTGGGCCAGCCGTTTAATACCTTTAATTTTAGAGAGATTATTGACGGGGGAAAGATCTTGCTCGTTAAGGTTCCATCGAAAGAACTGGGGGAGGCGAATGCTGCAGTTCTCGGTGGAATGGTCATCAGTCGAATTTTTCAAGCAGCGATGTCCCGTACCGATACGCCATATGAGAAACGAAAAGATTTCTATTTCTATATTGATGAGTTTGAAGAATTCGCTACTGAAAGTTTTGAAGAAATACTCAGTGAGTCGAGAAAGTATGGTTTGAATTTGACGCTCTCAACCCAGGCGCTTAATCAGTTGCCTCCGGAAGTGAAGGGAACGGTTTTTACCAACGTGGTAAATCTCATTTCATTTGCGGTTACGAACGAAGATGCCCCAATTTTGGAGGCGGAATTTAGTCCGCTCGTGAAGAAGCTCGATCTCCTTGGGCTCGCCCCGGGGGAGTTCTACGTAAAAATGTCCGTTCAGTCGTCGGCTCAGCCTCTGTTTTCGGGGAGGTTGCTCCCTAGAGATGAAGAAGATCGAGGATATGCCGATGAAGCTCTCCAGAGCTCGCGGGAGAGGTATTGCGTGCCGCGAGAGAAGGCAGTGGAGATTATTAAAGAGTGGGGATCGTTTGGTTAGAGAACTGCTATAGCAGGAGACCGGAGGGTCTCTCCCACGGCAGACGAGCGCTAAAAGTTATCACCGCTTCGCGGCAATAACTTTCGAGAAGCGCTCTAATCTTCTGCGACAGGAATAAGTTCTACTGAGGAATCACCAAAAAGAGACATGTGAGCCTCTTCGGCTGAGCCTGACTCGTTTCGACTGGTTGCTCGAAACATGACCTTCATTCGAGACTGATCTGCTTGAAGCGCAGCCTTTACTGCTCGAGTGATGACTGTTGGGTCGAGATCCCCCAAGCACGGTTCGTTGCCGAAACGGCAGCTCCATTCACAATCAAAGCAGCCGAATGGAAGACAGGC
>JAGRAT010000400.1 GCA_020434495.1 Bdellovibrionales bacterium
CTGGAAACTCTTCTGCATCACGATGGGTCAAATAGTAGCGAGGAAAAAGAGAGAATTCCTCTTGCTGAAAAGGCTCGAACTCCTCCCCCCCATTTTGGATTTCTGGTGGACCGAACATCACGCAACCAAAGAATTTCTCCGCTTATGAATCTCTCTTCCTCTCCAAGCGAGTATTTATGAACTCATCGACGTCGTTCGGGAGCTTTCCGAAGTGACGAGTCACAGCCTTGAGAGAGGCTATTGCCTTTTTAAAATCGGCCATATTGTTGGGTATGGCTTCGAGAGCATTAACAACCTCTTCAACCCGATCGGTATCCTGGCAATAACGATAAAAGAAAACTCGATCAGAGATAGAAACTTTGTCAGAGTCTGGTTGTAGAAGTTCGCTAAGAACATCTATTGCGGCACGCCTTTCGGATGGAGAGATTTCCCGCCACTCGTCGTAACTCAACAACTCTCCTTGGTGTATTTCCTCAATAGCTTTTAGCCATTCGACTACTATTGTAGGTTTAGTTCCTCGAGCACTAGTGAGGTCGGCTGCCTGTGCCGCCGCGGGAATTGGCAAACCTGAATGCGCAGCGATGATAAGAGTTGTTCGCACCGGCTGTTCAACCGTTCCACTTAGCGTTATCGCTTGGCCAACCTCCTCTTCCGTAAAGGTGACAGTTTCCCTTCTGTAAACTGGTTTGACCTTTGATTTTCCATCCCTGCCAACTGTAAAGGTCTTCCCTTCAAGCACACGTATGCCAACTCCCTTCTCCACGGCTTCGGTTCCTACCTGAAGCGCATCAGGATCATTTGCACGGGTCCATTCTGACTGCTCAACTGCGAGGGCGAGAGCTCGGATGACTGGACGAGAAGGCCGAGCAGTTAGCTGATACTCCGACTCAGTGAGAGTCCGATTCTCCATCTTCGCTCGAAGTTCTTGAGATCCTGCTCGGTATACCGGATCGGTCTTCAACTCATCAAGGGGATTCGAAAGAAGAGAACGAACTTTCTCAGTGCTTGGATATCCAGCCTCGTACTTCTCCTTACGACGACTGAGATCTTTAATTCGATCCTCCACTTGATCGAGCTCGCTTCTGCCCACCTCTTTAGGCGGCTTGATATGAAATGGGCTAAGATCCATCCCAGGTTCTCGTATAAGCTCATCTCTAAGATGGATCGCTTGACTAAGTGCTATCTCGAATTTCTCTGTCGCTTTGCTCAACATCTTTACTCCCTACAGGTTTCCATTCTTCGTGCAAGCACTATGAAAAGTATTTGAAAAAGGGGAGAAAACGATAATCCATATCGTTTTCGTTCAACGGCATTCAAAGGAATGGATCGAAGGAACGAAAGGTCTTAATCCAGCGAAGATAGTTGCGATACGAGTCTTTAAGAGCAGGAACGATCTCTCTCGGTTATCTCTTCGGTAGGATTTTTCGCTTTAGACTCCGCATTGGGCTAGAATTGAGGTGCTTTGCTCCGAAAGCAACGATCGAATGAGATGACTTTAGAAACTGGCAACGAAAATCCTCTTGGCAGAGACAACATGGGGCGTCCGAATCAAGCTGCTCGAGATGAGGACCGCCATAAACCTCCAGTTCAGGAGGAGTTTTCTCCACAACCCGAAGCAAAGACGTTTGCCGAACTACAGCCCCCCTGTATTCACGCGACGTCACCTCAGACTCCTATTCAGCCTAGGCAAAAAGGAAAGGCTGTAGTTACAGAGCCTGAGTTTCGAAGGATACAGTCCCTAGAAGAGTTGCGGGAACTTTATCGTTCACGTGGCCTAACGTTCTCTTCTACAGAAGGTCTTATCGAACAGGTGAAACAAGACTGGGAAAAGGATAGAGTCCGCTACTTAACAGAAGCCGCAGAAAAGGAACTCCCAGAAGAATTTCCTAAATTGACGGTGGATCTCAACGGAAAATCTCACAACATATACGGCTGCATTCATTCACCCGGAATCGGAGAAGAGCTATTCAAACTTCTTGCCACTACCGTACTCTCTAAGCCATTTTGGGTACATGAGCATAATCTCGGGAGAGAGTTTCTTCCTGGGATTCCATCGCTGGAAATTGATGATCACAATGCGCGTGGTGTCCCCCTCAGGATGCTCAGAGAGTTGGGCAAAATCTGGTCATCGCTTCTCTCACTACAGCTCCCGCAGTTGATTCCAAGAAACGTTCAGGAGATCAATAGACGCTCAGAGCAAGATTTTGGAGACCCACACAAGACATTTAAAATTTACACCATGGCCCCATTTGATGGACCGATGGAACTCCCTTCGCACATCGACATCATGAGAAGAGAAGAGCTTGATCTTGGGTACAATCAATATCAACTCCGCTCCGCGTACCAGGCTGCGTTTTTCAAAGCATGGGATCCCCCCAAGGCTTTGAAGGTTACAGATGAACAGAAAAAGCAGAGCAGATTCGCGCCAGAAACTTGGGAGGAGAAAAACATCTTAGTTGGAGCCGGTCACGCTCATGATATTGAATACTTCCTCACCCATGAGCCAAAGTATGGGGTACGGGCATGCGAACGAGCACGAGTCGATGCCGAGCTCTTCAACGAGAATCCGGAAGCCTACCTTCGAAGAGTTCGCATTCGAAACGGAATTGCTCTAACCGGTGGTTTCGCCGCAGCCACAGCTAGTGGCGCAGCTGCTGGGTACTTGGCGAGAATTCTTCTTACAGGATTATTCTCCTAGTCAGAGCTGATAAGGAAAGATGCCAAATAACTCTTTTAGTGTGTGGCAATAGCTCGCACTAATGCACCCTCGCTTGCTCAACGACATCACCGGAGTCGTTTACAGAGATAAAGAGCTTTCCATCGCTAACAGAGACAACGACTTCGCCCCCTTCTAGCACCTCATCGGCAATAAGCGCTCGCGCAACCTGAGTTTCAAGAGTTCGCTGTAAGTACCTCTTTAGTGGTCTTGCTCCATAAACAGGGTCGTATCCCTCTTTTGCCATAAGGGCAACAGCTTCATCAGAGACCCGAATGCTGACGTTCTGTTCAGCAAGACGTTCACCGATATCAGCAATCAGCAATCCAACAATCTGTTCAATCTCTTCCAGTTGTAGCGGCTTAAATAGTACCGTTTCATCAACTCGATTTAGGAACTCTGGACGGAAGTGACTACGGAGCTCTTGTTCCACTCCGATTCGTGCCGACTCCTTAATACTTCCATCGTCGTTTACTCCCTCTAACAGCAGTGGCGAACCGATATTTGAGGTCATAATGATAACCGTATTTTTAAAATCTACGGTTCTCCCCTGTGAATCTGTGATTCGGCCGTCATCCAAAACTTGCAAGAGAATATTAAACACATCTGTATG
>JAGRAT010000401.1 GCA_020434495.1 Bdellovibrionales bacterium
AGCTTTCTCAAGCTCGCGGTGAAGCCAGAATCCGCTGTATCCAGCTTCGTAACAGGTCTTTACTTTCGAATCAGGAAAATACTTCGATATCAGGGTGATAACCGCTTCGGCTCGAGCTGGCATTCGGCACCGCTTTACAACCGCCCCATCACACAAACAAGTTGCAACGAAAAACGATCGGTGCACATCCAACCCTATGTAGATTCGCTTTCCAGCGAAAGATACACTTCTAGCGTTCATGACTTCCTCCATGTTCAAAAAATAATCGTTGAATTTTCGCTATTTACTTCGATTACTTCTGAACGGAGGAAGTTTCCGCTTTCTCCTAAACTCAACACTTCTCTACATAGCAACTGCCTGTCATTGAACAAATACTTCTTTTCGCATACTTCAGGCTACCGGAGTGACACGAAAAGAGGAGGCAGCGCGAGAAAAAGTGGGTTCACCCGATTTTCATGGTTAAATACATCCCACCCACCAGATGCACTGGAGAAAACCGACTATCCTTCTCTACGACCTGTTGGATGACTTCAATAGGGCCCGACCAGGTGCTCGGCTGTGCGTATACATCATGAAATGCAATGACTCCACCAGTAGAGACATAGGGCGAGAATAGCTGAAAATCTGCTTTGACTGCTTCAAACGAATGGTCTCCGTCAATAAAGAGTAAGCGAATATCACCTTGCCAGGAGCGAGCCGCCTCTTGAGAGGGAGTAAGGTGTGGAATGACCCAATCATTGAGCCCGAAGGAGTTTATGTTCTGTTGAAACTCCTGGAATGTGCTTCCAGCCTGCGGTAAATCTTTATGAAAATCTCCTCCAGGTTGATGCTCGTCAGAACCGACGTGGGGATCTATTGCATGGACCTTTCCCCGCTGTCCCTTCTTGGCAGCACTTGCAAGCCATACTGTAGATTTTCCTTTCCAGCTACCGATCTCAACGATATCTCCGGAAGCAGGTCCATAGAGCGCGCAGGCATAAAGAGCAGCCCCCTCCTTCGGCGAAAGATAGCCTTCAATTTTCTCTGCCTTGATTGCAAGTTCCGCGATTCCGGAGCCGGCAACCTCTGTTACTAATTGGATTGAAGAGAGGGTTTTGGAAACGTCTATCATAGTACGCGCAAGCATAGCTCAGCTCCTCTTCTCAGAATAGTCACTCTTCTCTCTCTCGTCATAGTGCACTTTCTGATGCGAAAACGGCTCTCGGCCTCGCTTGTGTTGAGCTAGGGGGAGAGATCGTTCCGCCAATTTCTTGTCAAATTCACTACTCGGGAGACCAGTGGGTTCAAGCGTCATGTTGTGCGTAATGTAAGTTGCCAGAGCCAGAACCTCAGGCCGCTACTCCAACGGCGCCCCAAAAGCCGCAAATAGATCCGAACAGACTTCGCCAAATTTTCCAGGCGTTTGGTAGCTAGAAGATAGCTGGCGGTTGATGCCAATGTGAGACTGCCCCGGTTGCAATTCATGCATACCGGGGCGGCGAATACGGCACAGCGCCCTATTCCGCCAACTTTTCAAGAACAGGGGAAGTTCTTCTAAAGCCTGTACCCTCTTTCTTCTTGAATTTTAAGAAGAACAATCTTGAGAAGTTGTTGGCACTGTAAGAATCAGAGCGTCGTCTTCAGCCGCTATCTTCTCAGTTCTTTTCTTTGCTCGTTTGGTTCTTACTCCAAGTCGCTTGAGCTTCTTTATGAGCTGATTGGCTATTTGGGTAAGCCGCTGGTGGTTTAACTCGTACTGATTTAGAGGCTCTGTGTTACTGACGGTCACACAGAGTGATTCAAGAGAGCAGTCTGATTTAATGATTGTAGGTATCGACCATGTGAGCTGCCAGTTCGTCTGATACAGCTGAGCTGCTTCTGCAATTGCGCTTCTGTTGCTGCGCTTTTTACCAGTGGCACGCCTTATGTCTTTTACCAAGCGACGTACGTTAAGGAGAGCCTTCCGGCCAAGTCCGTCAAGGGCGAACAAGGTGTCAGCTATTACGGTCTCTTCACACACGTTGCCGCACAACGAGTTGTCCCCGAAGCACACACCGCAGAGATCTTGCGCTGAGTTACTTCCGCTGCAAACACCACAGTCATCCTTGTCTGCGTTATTGCCGAAACAAACTCCGCAGTCATCTCTGTTGGCGTCATCAGGCTGATTGGCCGAAACGCATACGCCGCAATCATCAAGTTTTGAAGTACCGTTCGGTACTCCGTTGCAATCTTCACACGCTGTGGTGTCGCCGTAATTTGGCTCTCCAGGACAAGCCCCACAGGTGTCTTTCTGATTTGCGACAAAGCAAACACCGCAATCATTGAGGTCGGCATTATTTCCGTTACAAACGCCACAGTCATCGATGTCGGCTGGCTCACAACAAGCACCGAACGAATCAAGGATCTTGGTTCCGTTAGGAGTGTTCTCGCAGTCACACTGCAGGGCGGAAATTGGATCGTTTACACAAAGAAACGGTTGTTGTTGCTCGTCACAGTTATCCAGCGTGCAAGGATTGTTATCGTCACATGAAATATCACGCATGATCTGCTCGAAGATTCCTGAAAGATCAGCGTTTCCTTCAAAATATCGACTTGGATCTGATGCTATTTCGTTCTGAAGAAAATTCGCTGCCACCATTTCATCATTAGCATTACAACTGCTGCCACCGGCGTTCCCGATGTAGCCAATCGTAAAAATTGTTGTGCCAATAAGCGATGTTTCAGCGGCTGTAGCAGCCGCACTGGACACGGTGCGAGCTGGAAGACAATTACACGTTGTGAACGGATCAGGATTACCACTGACGCATGATCCAGGCGGGGCATCGTCCGGGCGGTTCGGTATTCCGTCAGTAACAAGAATCAGGTAGTCGTCTTCTGGTAAACCGGAAGTCGCCAGCTCGGCCTGCGCAACGTTAATGGCAGCCTCAAGATTGGTGCGTCCTCTTCCATCGCCGTTCGGAAGTTCTCCAACAAGCGCATCGATTACTCCGTACAGTCCTGTTTTGGCAACTTTATCGCCGTAACTATTTGTTAACGATCCACCTGGAAGAATTCTTGCCGCGCCAGTAGTACATGGGTTAGCAACGGTGGTAGGTGGGCAATTGAAAGATCCGATTGCAATACGAGGCTTTATTGTGGCGGCACTGAAAAAATCGAGCAGTGCAACCATGGCATCTTTTTCTATCTGAATGTCTGCGGCGCTCTGGCTGCCGGTCACGTCAAGCATCACCACGATATCAGCATCGACATCAACACCACATTCTTGAACTGGAACCTGCGCGTAGGCCGATTGAAGAAATAAAGACTGCGAGAAGAAAACAGCAACAGCCGTTAATAGAATTGCCAAAA